>JAAUSF010000115.1 GCA_012033255.1 Cyanobacteria bacterium RU_5_0 | reverse complement strand
CGGAATCGTCACACTAAAACCTTGCACTCCGATCCGCCTCCAATCCCACCACTGCCTCAGATAGGTGTTCAGGAGCAATCGGAAACGGCAAATAAACGTAATCTACGCCGAGATGGGCGATCGCGCATTATGCATGACTGGGGAGAGGGAATGGGCGATCGGATAGCCAATTACGCCGAGGAGTTTTGTGGTGCCTGTGATCATAGGGATGAGGGATGAGGAATGAAATAGCGGTAGCCAGTAATGGTAATTGTGGGTTTTGCAGTATTTACTATAGCGATCGGATTGAATGGTGAATAGGACGGCAAGATCCATACAGGCTAATAGAGTTTACGGTTTAAACTTCATAAGCCTGCACCACAAACGTTCAAATCATCCCGCCTCCATCTCCCGATCCCCCATCCCCTTCATCCTTCGTCATGTGCCAAAATCAAGACGTTGGATGACGTTGGATAAAGACGTGCCATGTTGGGATCTTTACTGGGAGGGCGATATAAACTTACCGCCGTATTGGGGGTTGGCGGATTTGGTCAAACCTTCTTGGCAGAGGATACTCAGCGATCGGATGATGAGGATCGACGCTGTGTGATTAAGCAATTCAAGCCAACCAGCCAAGACTCGAAGTTTTTGGATGTGGCGCGTCGTCTGTTTGATACGGAAGTTAAAACGCTAGAGAAATTGGGTCAGCATCCGCAGATTCCGGACTTTCTGGATTTTTTTGAGGAGGCGGATGAATTTTATCTGGTACAAGAGTTCGTTGAGGGGCAGTCGCTGAGCTATGAATTTGCCAGCGTCAATCGATTTTATGAGGAAGAGGCGATCGCGCTGCTCAAGGATGTGTTGGGGATTCTAGATTTTGTTCATGCGAATCAGGTGATTCACCGCGATATTAAGCCAGGAAATCTGATTCGACGGCAGCGAGACGGCAAGATCGTCCTGATTGACTTTGGCGCAGTCAAGGAAATTCATACCCAACTGATCACTCGCATGAGGGGCGAATTAGGTCAGACTAATTTCACCGTCGGCATCGGAACGCAAGGCTATAGCCCTAGTGAACAACTTGCGGGGCAACCGCGATTCTGTAGCGATATTTATGCGTTGGGGGTGACGGTGATCCAGGCACTCACTCGGCTCCACCCAACTCAATTACCTATAGATCATGATACAGGCGAACTGGTCTGGCAAAACTATGCCTCTATTAGCGTTGGGTTAGAAGCGATTCTGGAACGAATGGTGCGCTATCACTTTAGCCAACGGTTCCAGTCCACTAGAGATGTGCTAGATGCGCTGGAAGAAGCGTCGCGGGTAACGACAGAAACCACTGAAATCTCGACTTCTATTTGGGCAGCGACTCAATTCAATGACCAAACGCAGCCACAGGGGGGAATAAAGAAGCCGCCTAACTGGATGAAGGATGAAACATCACTGGAGGCGATCGCAGAGAAACCTGCTGAAACGCCGAAACCCTGGTGGCGTCGAATTAAGTCAGGAATTCGGGTGGTGTCGATCGCCACGCTAGCCATTACGGGAGTGGTTCTGGGTGCCCGTCAACTGGTTTGGCTGCAACCGCTAGAGCTAGCTGCTTATGATCAATGGTACGCTTGCGTCCGGTTATTCCGCCCGATCCACGGCTGCTGATTGTCGAAATTTCAGAGGCAGACCTGCGGGCACTCAATCGCCCTACACCATCCGATCGCGATTTGGCTGAGGTGATTCGGATTTTATCGCAGCATCAACCGAGCGTAATTGGCTTGGACTTGCATCGAGAACTCCCCCAAGAGCCAGGACATACCGAGCTTCTACAACAACTCCAAACCTCAAATGTAGTCGCAATTTTGGAATTGGGGGCTGAAGAAATCGAAATTCCGCCCCCTCCTGGAGTCCCGGACGATCGGGTTGGGTTCAGTGACATCGCAATAGACGCAGATAATGTTGTTCGGCGCAATCTGTTGTTTGGCTCCAATGCTTCTGGAGACTTCTTCTCGTTCTCGACTCAGCTTGCTTTTAAATATTTAGAAAAGCAGGGGATCACACCTCAAGACAGCCGATCGCATCCCGGCAATATGCAGCTTGGCGAGACGAGCTTTTTGCCATTAGAGAAAGATGCAGGTGGATACCAAAACCTGGATGCAGTAGGGTATCAAGTCTTGCTAGACTATCGCTCTGCCAGCAGTCCTGCCCCGATGGTTTCATTCACGCAAGTCTTGAACGGCGAGATTGATCCCAGTCTCGTGCAAGACAAAATCGTGCTAATTGGGACAACGGCTCCAAGCAGCAAGGATCTGTTTTATACCCCATACAGTGCAGCGTTGCAGACAAACCACACCATGCCCGGAGTTGTTGTTCATGCTCAGATGGTCAGCCAAGTCCTCGGAACCGTGCTGGATGGAAAACCTCTGTTTTGGTTTGCGCCAGAGTGGTTGGAGATCACGTGGATTGGCGGATGGGCGGTCATCGGAGGTTGCGCGGCGTGGCGTTTCCGTCATCCCATTACGTTAGGGTTCAGTGTCGTAATACTAGTGATCGGGTTATCGGGAATCAGTCTGCTGCTCTTCCTGGGGCATGGATGGCTTCCCATAGCGACTCCCGCGATCGCCCTGATCCTGACTAGTATCGCGATCGTCTCCTACCGTGCCTACACTATTCAGTAGGCAATGCTCGATAGCAAGAGGTCTATGTCCTATCAAGAATTCTCCTGGTCAATCTCTTCAGCCTCAACCTTGATTTTGGAAGTTGCGCGGTCCCTGATAACCTGAAAAATCAGCCAGTTGTTCGAGGGTTTGAGTGCCCGAATAAAGCTCACCATTGACTTCCCAAGTGGGATAGCCTTCGATGGCGCGATCGATACACTCTTGCAAAGGTTGAGAGCCAGGACCACCATTGGGAGAGCATTCTACATAGGTAACCTGATCAAACGCCTGCTTGCCGAAGAGTAACTTTTGATCGTGGCAGTGAGGACACCAGTATGCGCCGTACATCTTAGCTCCGATCGCGGTCAAATGCTGAGCCAGAGCTATTTCTGACTCTCCGGAAGTCGTTGTCACCGGAGGACCTGCGGGACCTTCAGCCGTTGTTCCAGGTGAGTTCGATAGATTGGCATTGGCGTAAACTCCTAGAGTGCCAACGATCGTCACCATGCCCACGATAACTCCGGTAAAAACCAACTGCCCTACATCCTCCCAGGCTCGACCCAACAGCGTCAGAATAAACAGCGTCAGGGCAAATAGCGCCGACGCAACGCAGAAAACACAAATACCCGCCACCCCATAAGGGATCACGAACTGGCTAAACATGATGTACATCAGGTAGCCACTGAAGACTAGCATTGCCGTCGTTCCCGCAAACAACAGCAGCCATGTCCAGTTCTCCAAATTGGTGCGGAGTTGCTTGTTTTTCTCAGGACTAACTGTCAATGGAGCAAGCGCAAAGACGATGATGCTGACATATGCCAGGAAGCCAAAGAGTGCCAATGGCAACCCCAAAACATAGGCATAAGGACTAGAGAGAACCTGTTCACATCCTTCGGTAGGGCAGGTAGTTTCTCCCCCCAACAACTTTGTAACGGTTAAATATCCCGTGTTGATTGCTCCAAGTAAGGCAACAGCCGCAATCAGATAACGGGATCGACGGTGCATCCAAGGTGTTTCGCGTCGGCGACGGCTACTCATAGAACTCTACTCACTGATCGTTCAGACCCAATCCATGACGTATCTATTTTGGCGCAAGGTGCCCAAAAAGTTGAATTTTAGATTTTAGATTTTAGATTTCCTGTTTCCTCGTTTCGAGACTTCGGCTTGGAATGCCATGTTGGCGGTTCTGCCTCCCGATGCCAGGTGGCTCTGCCACCCATTTTGCACCGCCAGGTAGAACCTAGCGACGAGGGAAGATTTACCAATTCAGGAGGGAACGGCAACAGAGGTGATGGGTTGAGCTTGCTCTTTGGTTGAAAGGCTGCGGCGCATTGATTCTACAAATTGACTGACGCGGATAGGATCGATCGGCTGCTCAATCCGCCCTCGTCGCTTGAGCGAACTGGAGACAATCACACCATTTGCCGCTTGGATCAGTTGCGGAATATTCTCCCAATCTGCACCACTACCGATGAACACAGGCGTTGCATTTGCCGCAGCACTGGCAAGCTCCAGATCTTCCAGGCTGGGTGGACTTCCGGTTGCCCATCCAGACAGGATCACACCATCCGCCAAGCCACGCTCGATCGTCTCCTGCACTGCCGTGGTCAAGTTTGGTGAGCCAAGCGGACGAGCATGTTTAACTAGCACATCTGCCAAAATTTTGACATCGCTGCCCAATTCACGACGATAGCGTAAAAGTTGATGCGCCCGTCCTTCGATCAACCCTTGATCGGTTGCCATCACGCCCGTCAGGACATTGACACGAATAAACTGTGCCTGGATACAAGAGGCGATCGCCATCGCACTGTGAGCATCGTTCCGTAGCACATTCACGCCGATCGGCAGCGTCACTAGATTCATTAATCGCTGCACTACTAGACTCATGGCACTCACTACGGCGGGATCAACACAATCCTTTGGGAAAGGAGCATCAAAGAAATTTTCCACCATAATGCCATCGACTCCGCCTGAAGCGAGAGCAGCAGCTTCCTGTTCTGCTCGATCGATCACCGCCTTAAGACTGCCGCCCCAACGTGGAGAAGTGGGCAGAGGCAGCAAATGAACGACGCCAATAATAGGATTAGCCGTTTTAAATGTTTGGTTTAAGTCCACAGTGTTCTGGTTGGGATTCGGACTCGCAATAGTCAAGAACAGTTGAATTCAGGAATAAATCTCCCTGCCTTTTAAATCTACCTTACTGGTAATCCGTTTCATCGGATGGAGGGATGGGGGTCTTCTTTATCTCTTCTCAGATCATCCAGATCATCTAGATTTCTTTAGATCATCCAGTTGATATTGTAATGTGGGTGTCCTCACCTGCCTAGACGGGCAAGATGCCCATTCCACAAGAATGGCAGTTTATCTAATGGGTTAGGACAAGAGCCAAAAAAGATGTAGTTATGTTAAGTTACCTTTACGGATTTGTGTTAAGATTATTATCGACTCAAGAATGCGATTGCAGTTAACGGTATCCGTTGGGCATTGGTCGAGGCGGGTAGTGAGGCAGTGGGTCTAGTCCGTTGATGAAGCGATCGCCACAGTGTTGTGAACACCTACTCTATCGCTTTTGAACGGATAACTGCATGGGCAACAAGCCAACGATTGCCATTTCCCATCTGGGTTGCGAAAAGAATCGAATTGATACTGAGCATATGCTGGGTCTGCTGGTACAGGCAGGCTACCAGGTCGATTCCAATGAGGAATTGGCTGATTATGTGATAGTAAATACCTGTAGCTTTATCCAAGCTGCACGGGAAGAGTCAGTCCGAACCTTGGTGGAATTGGCTGAAGCGAACAAAAAGATTGTGATTACAGGCTGCATGGCGCAGCACTTCCAGCAAGAACTGCTTGATGAATTGCCGGAAGCGGTTGCCCTAATTGGCACTGGAGACTATCACAAGATTGTGGATGTGATTAAACGAGTGGAAGTTGGAGAGCGGGTTAAAGAGGTTTCTCAGGAACCTACCTACATTGCCGACGAAACCACTCCTCGCTATCGCACAACCACTGAGGGAGTTGCCTATTTACGAGTGGCGGAAGGGTGCGACTATCGCTGTGCTTTCTGCATCATCCCGCATCTACGGGGAAATCAGCGATCGCGTTCAATTGAGTCGATCGTCACTGAAGCGGAGCAACTAGCATCCGAGGGCGTTCAGGAAATCATTCTGATCTCCCAAATTACGACGAACTATGGTGTAGACCTCTACGGAGAACCTAAACTTGCTGAACTCTTATATGCCCTTGGCAAAGTAGAGGTTCCCTGGATTCGGATGCACTATGCTTACCCAACTGGCTTAACTCCTAAAGTGATTGAAGCCATTCAGGAAACGCCTAATGTGTTGCCATACCTGGATTTACCCTTGCAACACTCCCATCCAGAAATCCTAAGAGCAATGAATCGTCCGTGGCAAGGTCGGGTCAATGATGCCATTATCGATCGAATTAAAGTAGCATTGCCCAAGGCGGTATTACGGACAACATTTATTGTTGGATTTCCTGGCGAAACTGAAAATCACTTTGAACACCTCCTCCAATTCATTCAGCGTCACGAATTTGATCATGTGGGTGTATTCACCTTTTCCCCAGAGGAGGGCACTCCTGCCTACGGGTTGTCTCACCAGTTGCCTCAAGAGGTCATGGATGAACGTCATGATGCTCTGATGCTGGCACAGCAGCCAATCTCCCTGAAAAAAAATCAGACTGAGATTGGCAAGGTAGTTGATGTGCTAATTGAACAGGAAAATCCGGAAACCGGTGAACGGGTGGGTCGCTCAGCCCGGTTTGCCCCCGAAGTCGATGGTTTGGTCTATGTCCAGGGAGACGCTCACTTGGGTTCAATGGTCGCGGTTGCCATCGACGATGCCGACGTTTACGACCTCTACGGTCACGTTGCGGATACGACAACCCAACTAAGAGGTGCGATCAGTCGCGTCTCTGTCCATACACACTAAGGAGCCTCAATGACTCTTTCATTTCATAGCCTCGGTCTGTCTGAATCACGAGTTCGTCATCTGGAAAAGGCAGGCTTTACCGTTCCGACTGCGATTCAAGCTCAGGCGATCCCACATTTGCTCTCAGGTCGAGATGTTGTGGGACAGGCTCAAACGGGCACTGGAAAGACCGCTGCCTTTTCATTGCCGCTTTTAGAACGAATTGATCTCAATAGTCATGCCGTACAGGCATTAATTCTGACTCCGACTCGCGAACTCGCTATTCAGGTCTATCAATCGATTCGGGCGTTTGGTGACGATAAGCGTCTTCATGTTTTGCCGATCTATGGTGGACAGTCGATCGACCTGCAAATCCGGCGCTTACAACGAGGAGCCCAAATTATCGTCGGTACGCCCGGACGAGTCCTCGATCTCCTGAATCGAGGAGATTTGAAACTGAATCAGCTAAACTGGCTAGTCTTGGACGAAGCTGATGAAATGCTGAATATGGGTTTCATTCAAGATGTGGAGAAAATCCTGAGTCAAGCTCCTCACGAACGACAAACGGCATTCTTCTCGGCAACGATGGACCCTTCGATCCGAGAATTGGCGACGAAGTTTTTGCGATCGCCCGTCACGGTTACGGTTGAACAACCCAAAGCGGCTCCCGCCCGAATTAACCAGGTTGTTTATATTGTTCCTCGTGGCTGGACGAAAGCCAGAGCCTTACAGCCGATTCTGGAAATGCAAGATCCAGAATCAGCCCTGATCTTCGTGCGGACTCGTAAAGCGGCGGCTGAACTGACTCGTCAACTGCAAGCAGCAGGTCATAGCGTCGATGAATATCACGGCGATCTTAGCCAAGCCCAACGGGAACGCCTTCTACTCCGCTTCCGGCAACGGCAAGTTCGCTGGGTCGTGGCAACGGATATTGCTGCACGCGGGTTACACGTCGAGGATCTCACCCATGTCATTAACTACGACTTACCGGATAGCGTTGATAGCTATGTTCACCGGATCGGTCGAACGGGTCGCGCTGGCAAGGAAGGCACAGCGATCTCCCTGCTTCATCCGTTAGATAAGCGAAAACTGCGAGACATTGAGCGGCATATTCGGCAACGGCTTGAGATTGGCACCATTCCAACTCGTGCTCAAATCGAAGCTCACCATCTACGGAAGTTGCAAAACCAGCTACGGGATTCTCTCGCGAGTGAACGAATTGCTTCTTTTCTGCCGATCGTGGCACAGCTTAGTGAAGAGTTTGAGCCACACATGATCGCGGCAGCCGCTCTGCAAATGGCATATGATCAAACCCGCCCAAGCTGGATGAGATTAGAACACACCCTTGCAGATGATCCGATTGTCGATGAACCGCAACCCCAACCTCGATCGTCTCATTCGCGATCGGGCGGTCACAAATCGAAGCCCATCAAACGCAAGTCGCCTGTTTCCTAGTAGCCGCGAGTCGGCAACAAACAGGTAATATATCAGATCCGGTTAATGAGTTGTCGAACCATGCGTTACGGGCGAACCGCCATTCGCCTGTGCATGGGATGATTATTCAATCGGATTTGATATTGCATTCGTTTGATCGGTTACACAATCTGTTTCTAGGCGTTATTATCTCCTGTAGCTCTTAGTCGGGAGAAGAATTTTGTGCTATCCACTGATTTATTGACGCATTACCGCCAGCTTAGCCAGCAATCGTTCACTGTAGTAGATGCGGAGACGACTGTCTCGCTTGATGTTGCCTGATCTCCCGTCTCGCAGCCTGCCAAATTTAGTGAAATACTTTCGATTCAATGTTGGTAAATCCCATTGAGCCGAAGCAGATACCCTTGCTTGTTGGTTCTTAGCCGAACGACTGCTAACTGAAATCCTTAATGAATCAGATGATGTGTTGCTCGATCGCTTCGCACAGCAATGGTTGCCCCTGAAATATGCGGCGAAGTTTCTGGGTTGCGCTCAAACCGAAGCACAACAGCAACTCGCAACGGCTGGAGTGTCTTCTCGCTTCGTTGGTCGAGGCGGTAGCGGAACGTTTATGTATCGTCGCGGCGATGTGGAGCGAGTTTTTTATGAACAGCAAGGTGGCACTCAGCTTTCTTGCTTCTAATCTGGTGTTTTCTAAGCTCTTGTTTTTTGACAGTTTGACAATCAATTGACTACGTTAGACTTTCAGTAATGAATGGAACTTTGTTTTGCGATCGCCCTTCACCTGACTTATGCAACTGCAACTTACAGAACAGCGCCACTACACGCTAGAAGAATACCTGCAACTTGAAGAAGCGGCAGATTATAAAAGTGAATATATTGACGGACAAATCATCCCAATGACAGGTAGATCAACCAATCACAATCGAATTACGCTTAACCTAAGTGCTGAGTTGAACGCTGCGTTCAAAAAACAGAATTACGAGGTCTTCATGGAAGGTGTTCGTCTATGGATACCCAAGAAGCGTATTTTCACATATCCAGATGTGATGGTGATTTCAGAAGAACCAGAGTATTACGAAAAGCGCACGGATACGATCGTGAATCCTAAAATGATTGCCGAAGTTTTGTCAAAATCTACGAAGGGATACGATCGCGAGGAGAAATTTGTAGCGTATCGAACGATTGAATCCTTTCAAGAATATTTACTGATTGATCAAACTCGCATTCATGTGGATCAGTATTCTAAAACTGGGAAAAAGCGATGGCAGATCCGCGAATATGATGAGGAAGATGAGGCGATCGAGTTTACATCTGTTCCAGTTCAAATGTCGCTTTTAGATTTGTATAACAAGGTAGTTTTTGAATCCGTTGAAGAGAAACGTGAAGCGGTTCATGCTGAAGATACACAATAGTTTTTTCATTTCACAATCAGGATTTATTCATCTTCTATTCAGCCGCTTTACACAGATTAATGAAATTATAGGGTTGATGAATAAAAGGGAAGCTGAATCAGGTGACTCAAACCGATCGCCTTATCATTTTTACTCGCTATCCGTGCCCAGGAAAAGCTAAAACTCGTCTGATTCCAGCATTGGGAGCAGAAGGAGCCGCCGCATTACAGCGTCAGATGACCGAGCATACGTTGACGCAGGTAAAGTCGGTTGTTGATGCTCGATCGCTCTCCGTCGAAATTTGGTTTGCCGATGGAGAGCCAGAATCACAGGAAACCGATCGGCAGTTGATGCAAGACTGGCTCGGTGCAGAGTGGAGTTATCACTCTCAAGTACCTGGAGATTTGGGGACGCGAATGGCTTGGGCGTTTCAGCAGGCGTTTGCAGATCGAATGGAGCGAGTCATCACGATTGGTACAGATTGCCCTCACCTCAACACAGAGCGAATAGCACAAGCATTTCGGGCACTCCAAAATCATGATTTAGTATTAGGTCCAGCAACCGATGGAGGCTACTATTTGATTGGGCTGCGACAATTTATTCCAGAGTTGTTTGTTGAAATTGCCTGGAGTACTTCTGAGGTTTTGCAGGAAACCATAAAGATTGCTGAATCCTTGGAATTATCAATCGCCTATCTTGATCCATTAACAGATATCGATCGCCCAGAAGATTTACCCGTTTGGGAAGAGATTTTGCAAGCACCCGATCGCCAAGCTGCCACTCAATCAAACCTCTCTGTTATCATTCCTGTGTTGAATGAAGCGGATACAATTCAAGCGATTCTAAATTCCCTGCAACACTATCCAGAAATAGAGATCATTGTGGTGGATGGAGGAAGCCAAGATCAAACCGTTGCGCTTGCCGAAGCGTCTGGTGTAACCGTTATTTCTTCAATTCCCGGACGATCGCGCCAAATGAATATCGGAGCACAACTGGCAACAAGTGAAATTTTGTTGTTTCTTCATGGGGATACTCATTTACCTGCTGAATTTATTTCACTCATTCAACAAACATTAGCTCAATCTGGAAACATTGCTGGAGCATTTGAATTGCAGATTGAAGGAACCGCATTAGGATTACGCTTCGTAGAGTGGGGGGTAAAATGGCGATCGCGTTTATTTCAATTGCCCTATGGTGATCAAGCCCTCTTCCTCAAGAAATCAACATTTCATCAACTCAAGGGCTTTTCTGATCTACCCATTATGGAAGATTTTGAATTTGTTCGTCGTTTACAACAATTAGGAAAAGTGGCGATCGCATCCGCTCCTGTGATTACCTCTGGACGGCGATGGCAAAAGTTAGGTGTATTAAAAACAACGCTTCTCAATCAACTCGTCATTATTGCGTATTTCTTAGGAGTATCACCCGATCGCCTCGCCCGTTGGTATCGAGGTAAGTTTTGAGTAACAAACGATTTCAACCCAAAACTATAGCTGTAGTCAGTTAGGTTAGGACATGGACATTTTTGTGGGGCGGCTCCGCCGCCCCACAAAAATGTCCTAACCAATATGACTATGGCTATAAGAACCTAAAACTTAGATATTAAAAAATAGGGACTGACACCTCAGCCCCCATTTCATCCCGCAACTATCCAGATTACTAAACTAGCTTTAGATCTGGGTACTCGACCAACATATCCTCAGTTGAAAGAGTGTCCCCTTCAGCTTGCGGTGTCCAAAGAATTTCTACGGCTAACAGACGATCGCTCGAAACTGAACCAATTTGAGAAATCGCTTGTCGCAAGTCTTGCGTGTTATTGACCTTCGGCAACTCCAGCTTACCCTGCGCTGCTACTAAGAGCGTGACCACGATATATTCACCTGGTGCATTTAATTCAGCCAGTTGACCTGCCCCTTCCGATAATGCGAGTTTATCTGGCGCTTGCCGCAACTGGTTATTCACATTGGACAAGGTTTCAGCCGTAAACTTACTCCGCTCTGCCAGTGCTAACCGATTAAACTGCGCTTCTGCCGATTCCAATCGTGCCTGTTGAGATTCGGTGCCGCCATAAATCCAGTATTCTGGATGACGCAGCATTGACAGTGTAGCCTCTTGCAAAACTTGAGCTAGACCTGTGGAGGAACTAGTGTCCGCTTTAGTGGCAATGCGATCGAGGTCGGCTTGCAACCCACGAGCTTCTGCCAATAGACCAACCTGTACCCGTGCTACAGACACCGTAGGTGATCCACTCTCATATCCCAATTCATCGGTTTGCGTGGCTGAACGGAAGCTTCTCACTAAGAAAGTGGCGATTGCAAAGAAGATTAGCAGTGTAAATAGTCCCCCACCGCCAAAGCCGAAGATAGGAACAATAAAGGGGAACCCAATTCCACCGCCCGGATAGTAGCCACCGCCTGGAGGCGCATAAGTGCGACTGGGAGCAGGATTATAGCTACGGGGCATTCTAAAACTACCGCCCCCAATCCGTCCACCGCTTCGAGCGGCTAGGGCACCATCCGCCTGACCCAACACAAGGGTGATCACCAAGCTGGCAATCAGCAGAGGTTTCAAAAGGGGCTTAATTAATGCGAAAAGTTTTTTGTTCATATACCGTCCCTGCCTAATCTGACGAGTGATGATATCAGCTTTGGCTGAATGTAAGAGTAGACCCTTAGTTAATCCAGTTGATTTAACCAAATGTTACAAACTGTCTACTCCTCTAGTCTACCGTCTCATCATCCCCCCAACTGGAAGCCTTAAGGGGGATTTTAGGAGGTTTTTGGAGAGATAACCGTACTGGAAGGATGAAGGGGGAGACGAGAGATACAAAAGAACACCCCATCCCCCATCCCCCATTCACCCTCCTCCAACGATCGTGACTATTTCCAGTCGATCGCCTTCCTGAATCTCGGTATTGTCCCAAAATTGGCGGTGAAGGATCTCGCCATTGTATTCAACCGCAACAAGACGGGGATTCATTCCCAACTGTTCTAATAAAGCAGGCAAACGGATATGGGAAGGACATTGGCGACGATCGCCGTTTACCTGCAAGCTAATCAGATTAGGGGATTCAGACGAACTAGACATGATGCACAAAGGAGGGTCGATCGAATACTGGCGTCTCTATCCTACACCTGACCGCCGATCGCTGTTTATCGCTGGCTACCGTTGCAGGCTAGTGCTTTGTCAAGCAAGATTTGATGGGTAATGGGGGGGCGTGACCCCTACGCAGGGGTTTCACCCCTGCACCCCGCAAAACAAAGTTTATACTGTGTTTTAGCTCTTTTCGCTTCTTTTTGCATTGAATGTGCTGTGTAGCCTTCTAGGTTCGTTAGGCTAAGAATAGTCTGCTGGGTGATCCGCAAACCGCTATAGGAGATTGAAATGCTAGAGCTATACCAGTTTGAGTTATCTCACTACTGTGAAAAGATTCGTTTAATTCTGGATTACAAGGGGTTGGCGTATCGCAAGATTGAAGTGCCCCCTGGACTTGGACAATTAGATTTGTATCGGATATCAGGACAACGACAGGTTCCAGTTTTGAAAGATGGCACAGAAGTGATTGCAGATTCCACGGCGATCGCCCACTACCTTGATCAGAAATATCCCGATCGTCCCATCATTCCAGTAGATCCAAAGCAGCGGGCACTCTGCTTGCTGATGGAAGAATGGGCGGATGAATCGATCGGATTCAATGCTCGAAAAGTATTGTTAGGGACATTCAACCACGATCCTCGATTCCGGACAGCCGTTCTCCCGACAAATACACCAAATTTCTTAAAAACCCTAGTCGAGACATTTCCAAGTGAAGCCTTAGATTTTCTGGGGACGGGAGTAGGATTTGGGTCTGATGCGGTGAGGACGGCTCGGAAGGCGATGCAACAAAATCTAGAATGCCTCAGTGTCTTGCTCGTCGATAGCCCTTTTTTAGTGGCTGATCATCCAACGCTGGCAGACTTTGCCGTAGCAGGTTTAACAATGTATATCAAATTCCCTGCTGGATCATATTTGGATATTCCCGAATCGCTAAAAGGCTTGGGTGTGCCAGGATTAGCTGATGATCCAGTCTACATAGTGTTTTGGGAATGGCGCGATCGGCTGTATGCCAACTACCGCAAATTCTCTACTGCAACGAATTCAACTGCCTCATCAAGTCCCACGTCGATCAACATCGACTAGATCCATAGCGAATTACCACAAATTTGGGCATCCACAAAGGGATGCCTCTACCCAAAATATCTCTAACTTCAGCAACGCCCACTAAGGATGATCGATCGCCAAACAATAATCCCCTTTCTCTCTCGAAAGATTGAGATTGTAGCAAGGGTCGTGTTCTAGCAACGTGCCCCATTTTTGTTGCAGGCGATCGACTTCTTGCCCAAAGCGATGTTGTTTTTCGGGTGTGTCTTCATAGCCTCGGCTTTTGGATTCGTGGTGATAGAGCATGACATGCGGCAGATAGACATTGTGATAGCCGTGCTGCTTCATTTTTAGGCACAAATCTACATCGTTGTAGGCGACTGCAAAGTGTTCATCAAAGCCGCCGACTTGCTCAAACACCTCACGCCGACACATCAAACAGGCTCCGGTGATAGCCGAGTAGTTGTTAATCGCGGCGAGTTGACCGACATAGCCCGGATGTCCGATCGGAAAGTGTCGATGACTGTGATTGGCAACGCCACCTACGCCTAAAATCACCCCTGCGTGTTGAACAGTGTCATCAGGGTAGAGTAACAGTGATCCAACCGCGCCGATCGCCTTCCTTTGCACCTGTTCTACCATTGCCTCTAACCAATCGGATGTAATGACTGCTACGTCGTTATTCAAGAATAAGAGATAATCTCCTTGCGCTTGAGTAACCGCAAAATTATTGAGTTTGGCATAGTTGAAGGGAATGTTGAAGGGATAGCATCGGAATCGTTTGGGTTCGATCGTCTGCCAGTTCTGAATCACTTGTAAGGTTTCGATCTCATCGCTGCCGTTGTCAATCAAAATCACTTCATAATTCGGATAAGTGGTTTTATCGAAGATCGATCGCAAACAGGCTTCGAGAATCTGACTGAGATTGTGAGTGGGAATAATAATGCTAACTCGTTTGTAGTCTGTAATTTGGTATCGAACAATGTAAATCCCTGGGAAATTGTCGTTAGAATCGATCGCTTTTACCTTCTCTCCTCGACGTTCAACGGCATCTGCGATCGCCCGCTTTGCCGCATCGACAACATAGGATTTGGCATTAAAACTGCTTGCTGTCGAAGCTGCATGAATCCGCCAGTGATATAACACTTTGGGAATGTGAAAAACGCGATCGGTGAACTCAGTCAATCGCAAGACTAGATCATGATCTTGACTGCCCTCATACCCAACTCGGAATCCGCCAAGGCGATCGATTAACTGACGGCGATACACGCCCAGATGACAAGTATACATCCGCGACAAGAACGAATCTGGACACCAATCGGGTTTGAAAAATGGCTCAACTCGATCGCCCTGCGAATTCAACTTGTCTTCATCTGAGTAGATCATATCAGCTTCCGGATGCTGATTCAGCAGCGAGACAACTTCGTATAAGGCTTCCGGACGCATGACATCATCGTGATCTAACAGCGCAATGAATGCTCCGGTTGCCAATTCGATCGCCGAATTTGATGCCGCAGAAATATGACCATTTTTTGCTCGAAAGACCAGTTTGATGCGCGGATCTTGAGCGGCATAGGATTGCAAAATCGATCGCACATGCGCTTGAGAAGAGGCATCATCAGCAATGCAGAGTTCCCAATGCGGATAAATTTGTCGGAGAACAGAATCGATCGCTTCTCGCAAAAATTGCTCTGGCGTGTTGTAGACGGGCATGATGATGCTAATCAACGGCTGATAACGGAGAGATGTGACTCCCTCCGCCATTTTTCGCAAATCATCATTTGTTGGAGTGTTGTGCTTCAGCCAAATGCGATAGTGTTCATTGATGCCTTTAGCAACTAAGAGTGGCTGAGTTTTTTTTTCTCCAAGACTTTCGCAATCTGGTTAGAAATTTCCACCTGATCCGGTTGCAGTTGTTGCGCCATCTGATAAAAGATCAACGCCTCATCAAGTCGATTATTCAACATTAGCGCATTGGCTAACCCGACATAAAGTTCGGCTGCATCCGGCTGAAGTTCGATCGCCTTATGATAATTCTGAACCTCTCTCGGATCTTGCTCGATCGCCTTCTTGTAGCACTGCAACGCGGCTTTCAAATCAGCCTTTGCCCGTTGATAAAGTGCATCGCCCATCTTTTGCAACACATACGGTAGATCTGGCTGAAGTTTGTGCGCCTGACGATACGCGACGATCGCCCGATCCCACTGCTCCAATTTTGTGAACACCTCGCCCAAATTGTAATGCGACCAGTGGAACCCAGGATTCAAAGCGATCGTTTTTTCCAACGCCTGAACCGCATCTTCCCATCGCTCCAATTGAATCAACGCATCCCCTAAGTTATTGTATGACCAGGAAAATTCAGGATTGAGGGCGATCGCCTTCCGGAATGCCTCAACCGCTTCATCCCATTGTTGCAAGCGATTTAGCACATCGCCAAGTTCATGATGCGCCGATGCCGAATCCGGCTGAAGTTGTGCCAGTTTTTGGTAGTAAGGCAACGCCGTTTCCCATCGTCCCAGTTTCACCAACGCATCGCGCAACCCTGCATACGCCTGAACTTCACCAGGATTGAGGGCGATCACCCGTTGATAGCACTGGATCGCCGTTTCCCAGTGTTCCTGTGCCGCCAGCATTCGACCCAAACCAAGGTAGCCTTGAGGATCATCAGGATTAAGTTGAATGATCTGTTGATAACAGGATGCCGCCTCGTCCCATCGCCCTTTTGTAGCTAAGGCTTTTGCCATCCCTAACAGAAGCGGCGGATTGTGGAGGATCTGCTCCAATCGTCCCACTTTGATTAGCACATCCCGTAAGCCGAGATAGGCTTGAACGTCTTCAGGATCAAGGCGAATCGATCGCTCATAACACGTCCCTGCTTCTTCCCACTGCCCCAATGCGCCTAACGTCCGACCTAAGCCAATGCAGATCTGAGCATTATCTGAATTGAGTTTCACCGCTTGGCGATTATACGTCAGCGCCTCATACCAACGTCCTTGCCTGCCCAACGCCTCCCCCATGTTGTGATACGCTTCAGCAAAATTCGGATCGATCTGGATGGCTAGGCGATAACACGCCATCGCTGGCTCAAACTTACCCTGACTCACGAGCGTATTTCCTAACTGCATATGTTCTGGCGGCGTTGCCCAGCGTGGCTCAAGCTGATACGCCCGATACCAACTCATAGAAGCTTTTTCCATATCGCCAAGTTGCTGCCAAACTTCTGCCAGTTTCAAATAGGCTCCAGCAAACTCTGGATTGAGCGTGATCGCCTGTTGATACCGAGTTGCAGCTTCAGTGAACTGGTTTTGGACGGCGTGTAGATTGCCCAAACGCGCATGAGCTTCGGCTGACTTCGGCTGAATCAAAGCGGCTTTGTGAAAGGCTTCCTCCGCATCTTTCAGGTTGCCCTGTCCTTGGAGTGCCCGTCCAATCAATAAACACGCGGTGGCTGATTCCGGTCCAAGTAACTGAAACGCGCGTTCAGATACATCGATCGCCTCCCGCCAATTGCCTGCATTACAATGCACCTCGCCTTGCTGCAAATAGAAAGCCGCCTCTTCATACCAGGGCAAATCTTCACCATCGTCCTCGTTGGCTGCTTCTGGAATCGTAGCCTCATCGATCGCGTTATCTTGTTCTAAATTATGTTCTAAATCATTCATCGGGTCGGGTGGCTCCTGTGAAATACCATTTGTTTCCATCGATATCTCAGTTTGATCTGCCGCCGCAGACGAACTCGCAGATTCCGTTAGCTCGATCGCCCGTCGATAACACTCTGCTGCTTCTGCTAATGCTCCTTGTTGAGTCAGAGCTTCCGCCAAATATTGATACGCTTCCACCGCATTAGGATTTAGGGCAATGGCGCGACGATAGTGCGCGATCGCCTGCTCCACATTGCCCTGGTTCAATAGCCGCGTTCCCTGATGGAGTTGAGCAAGGGCGCTGTGAATGGCTTCTGTGGGTAGGGGATGGGGGGATGGGGGGATG
>JAAUSF010000260.1 GCA_012033255.1 Cyanobacteria bacterium RU_5_0 | reverse complement strand
ACACCCCCCCCATCCCCCCATCCCCCCCATTCCCCTCTGGCTCTCTGCCTGGATTGGCTCTATCCTAATTGTCCTCAATCCTCAAACATTTCTCTGGGGCAGAACAGGAGTCTCTGATATGCTCCTGAGCGGCTGTATGGGAACAGCATTGTTGGCGTTTTTCTGGGGGTATGCTCAGCCCGATCGCCCCAAAATTCAGGCGCGTTGGTATTTGGCGTTCTACGTTTTCGTGGCGTTGGCTGTATTAACCAAAGGTCCCGTAGGAATTGTGCTGCCAGGGCTAGTCGTTACGGCGTTTTTGCTTTATGTGGGCAATGGACGATCGGTGCTGCGAGAGATGCGGTTGCTGCGCGGGAGTTTGATTTTTTGGCGATCGCGCTTCCCTGGTACGTTCTGGTGATTTGGGCAAATGGCGAACGATTCATCGATGCGTTCTTTGGCTATCACAATTTTGAGCGGTTTACTAGCGTCGTGAATCGCCATTGGGCACCCTGGTATTTCTATTTTTTAGTGGTGCTAGTTAGTTTCATCCCGTGGTCAGTTTATTTGCCTGCGGCGATCGCTCGTCTCCGCTTCTGGCAGATCAATCACTGGCGACAACAACCGCGATCGAGTCATTTGGGACTGTTCGCCTTAACCTGGTTCGTCGTGATTTTTGGGTTCTTCACGATCGCAGTCACCAAACTCCCAAGTTATACGCTGCCGCTTTTGCCTGCGGCGGCTATTCTAGTCGGGCTGTTTTGGAGCGATCACTGGACTGAGCAAATGTATCGATCGCGTCCCGATCGCATTACCACAATTAGCTACATCGTGAATGTGATGCTGTTTGGGGCACTCGCAATGGCGACTTTCTACAGCCCAAATTGGCTTGGGAATGAACCTGAAATGCCCGATCTACCGGAGTTGATGCAGCAAGCCGGAATCATTGTGTCGAGTGTGTGGATTTGGGCAGGAGCGACGATCGCAGGTATCCTGCTGCTCTGTTTTCGGCGGGGACGCTGGCTCTGGTTGATTAACGTAGTGAGTTTGATCGCCTTTATTCTCATCGCGGCTCTCCCAACGGCTGTCATCGTAGATGTTCAACGCCAACTCCCCTTGCGGCAACTCTCGGAGACGATCGTGCAAGTCAGGCAGCCCACGGAACCCGTCGTCATGATTGGCTATAGCAAGCCGAGTGTTGTGTTCTACACCGAGCGTTCCGTCACCTTCTTCACCGATATTGATCAAGTCGCGGATGACCTGCAAAAACTCGCCAGCCATAAACGCCATCGTAAAGCCTCTTCTTTGCTCCTACTCGGACGGACGCTCAAGCTCAAAGAAACTGAGATTCCACCGGAGAAATATCAGGCGATCGCCCGTGCAGGTGTTTTTGAGCTTGTGCGAATCCAAATGGAAGACGCGAGAGCAGGGCTGAAAAAATCTCAGTGAGTACTGAGGACTAAAGATTGAGGAGATTGAGGAGCCAGGGATTCGGGTTGCAAATGTCCAGTTTTGAAATAAATCAGCCCTCCACCTCGGCTCAAGAGCATAGATTGACTGCCAGGAGGATTCCGAACCCAAGTCCCTTTTGGATAAGAGCCAAACTCGTCCTCAAAAACACCTTCTAACACAAACACTTCTTCTCCACCTGGATGAGTATGGTAATTAAACTGGATGCCTGGTTCCCATTTAACGAGAGCAACTCGTTCGCTGCCATAGGTATGCAAGGGCATCATCCATAATCCATCGACGGCACCCGGTGTCCATGAAGCCTGAGTCGTATCAATCACAACGCGCTGCTGATCGTCTGGTTGCATCTGCCATAGCTTGACAAAAATGGTGCAACCGTCCTTGCTGTAGGGCGTATGGGTTGAACCGATCGGATTGCGAATGTAAGTGCCAGGACTGTAATCCCCATATTCGTCTGAAAATATCCCTTCAAGCACCAAAAATTCCTCACCCCCTCCGTGAGTATGAGTAGAAAAGCAACTACCAGGGGCGTAGCGCACGATCGAAGTAGCACGAGCAATTTCCTCGCCATCCCGTTCTAGCATCCGTCGCTCTACTCCTGACAACGGCGAAGCAACCCAAGGAAGCTCTTCACTAACCATGACGGCTCGTTGGTTGAGATTGGCATTGATTTCCATAAATTCTCTTGCTTACTAGAGATCAAGAATTGACTTGCGCGACGTGCAACGGGTTGAGGTGGGAATGGGTAATAGGTAATAGATCCATTCAGTAATCAAAGCTGGAAGGTTGCATTGAGGCAGGAATTCCCCATTCCCCACCACCCATATTAGATTAATCGTCCTAAAGCCAATGCTCTTAATTTAAAGACACTTTACAAACGCTTTAAGATTTACTCAAAAACTGGGCATCCTCTCAACGTACTGCACCTGCACAAGTTTGAGGGGAAAGCCATGAATCTGATGTACAGGGTCATTGCCGGTTTAGGGTTAGGAATTTTGACGACCGGAATTCCTACCTTTGTGCTATCTCAGCCATCCTCGATCGTTGCCCAAGTCGATGCGGAAGATTTCTATGAAGACGGGATCGAGCAACTTGAGGAAGGAGCTTATGAAAATGCGATCGCTCACTTCGATCAAGCGATTCGTCTTGATCCAACCTATGCAGGTGCTTATCTCTATCGCGGTGTCGCATGGGCAGCACTGGGCGACGATGAAACCGCGATCGCTGACTACAACCAGGCGATTCAACATGTTCCGGCATACGCAGATGCCTATTTTTACCGGGGAGTTGCCTACGCGAACCTTGGAAATGATCAACGGGCACTCGCTGATTTCAACCAGGCCATTCAGCTTGATCCAGAGAACGCAGAGGCTTATGTTCAACGGGCTTCTGTACTAGTAGCATTGGGCGATCGACAGGGGGCACGGGTTGATTTAAATCAGGCGATCGATCTCGATTCCAAGAATGCAGCCGCTTACCGCGATCGGTGTAGTCTCAATTTCAGTTTGGGAAATCGTCAGGCGGCTCTGAAAGACTGTAATCAAGCGATCGATCTTGATCCAACCTCTGCTGTTGCTCACTACAATCGCGGATTCGTCTATGCATCACTCGGCTCAGCGCAGGCGGCACTGGTCGATTTCAATCAGGCGATCCAGCTTAAGCCAGACTATGCAGAAGCCTACCTGAGTCGAGGATTGATGCGATCGACATTCGGCGACTTGGAAGGCGGAATCGCAGACTTGAACCAAGCTATTGAACTCAACCCAGACTATACAGAAGCCTATAAAGTTCGCGGCGATTTGCGCCTACAGGCAGGCAGCCCAGAGAGGGCGATCGAAGACTACACTCAAGCCATTGAACTTAACCCAAACTATGCAGAAGCCTATAAGGGTCGAGCGGATGCTGAGTGGGCGATCGGGGATTTGGCAGGAGCCGATTTGGACTATAGCGCAGCGATCGAACTCGAACCCAATTATTTAAGCGCATGGAGTGGTCGAGGCAGCGTCAGAGCCAACCTGGGGAACACCCAAGGGGCGATCGACGATTTTACTCAGGTGATTCAAACTAATCCTCAAGATGCGGATGCCTACTACAACCGAGGACAACTCCACTTGAGTGAAGGCGATCGAGCTAGCGCCATGCAGGATTTCCGGGCTGCCGCCGACCTTTACCTTCAACAAAACCAAACCGACGACTACCGCAGCGTCATGCAAGCGATGCAGGAGCTTCAGTATTAGGGTGAGGGGATGAGGGGACAACATAAGTAACTTCTGCCCTTCTAACACACTCTCATTTCCCATCCATCCCCACTCCCACTCTCCCCATCTCCCCATTCCCATCCACCCTCACCTCCAT
>JAAUSF010000114.1 GCA_012033255.1 Cyanobacteria bacterium RU_5_0 | reverse complement strand
CCAATCCCCAATCCCCAATCCCCAATCCCCAATACTAATCTTCTCCAAAAAACTTCAAGAGGATGGCAAAAATTCTAGAACTTGCCTGGCAAAATGAGATAACATTTCGATCGATGAAGGTTTAACTAAGAATGAACTTGCACCTAATTCGGTTGCCTGATTTATTGAATCTTGATTACTATTAGAATCCATAAGTACAACAGGAAGATTTCTAAATTCGGGTTGTTGTCTGATCCAAGCAAGCAGTTCTATTCCACTCATACCAGGCAAATTTACATCAGTTAGAACCAAATCAGGTAATGGATAACGCTCTCTATCCGAATATTCCACAACACCTCTCATGTAATTCACAGCCCATGCTCCCTCAAGCACAATCTGAAACGTGATGGCTATACTAGCATTCATGTTGAGAGCAGTCATTACCGAGATCAAAAAATCAAAATTGCTTTCTACGAGTAATACAGTTTTTGTGCGAAGAATTTCCATCGTGAGTGTGGTTTCCATACAGGCGACCTACCATATCTTTCAGATCACTCAATTTACGATAAAAAAATAAGGAACTGATAAGTATGGTGCAAGCAAGCTAAAGCAAATACTCTGCCTTGTTGTGCCTGAAATGAAAGAGCTTCGACGAATCTATTTGTCAATTTCAATCCATAAAGCAACAGTAAACTGACTGTATATAATGTAACGCGATGTGCAACTTTGTGGCTGTTAGCTTAAGGTTTTGTGGGGTAGGCATCTTGCCTGCTCTAGCTGGACGGATGGGATGCCCATCCCATCAGAGATTTAAAGAAGTCGCACATTGCATAATGTATTCAAAAAGCTCAGTATAGTTAGAGCAATTTATTTCTACCAAGCCAATGGAGGATTCAGACATGGACAGTAACCCCAGTATTCTCTCGCACGTCTCGATCGGCACCAATGATTTTGAACGGGCGATTGCATTCTACGACAAAGTGCTACCGCATCTGGGTTGCCAACGACTGATGGAACATCCAGGTGCAGTTGCTTATGGAAAACAGTATCCAGAATTTTGGGTACAAACGCCGATCGACGGTCAACCTGCTTCGGTCGGCAACGGGACGCATATCGGTTTTATCGCCCCAACTAAAGCAGCGGTTCATGCCTTTTATGAGGCAGCATTAGCCACTGGGGGCGTAGACGAGGGCGCGCCAGGTTCCAGACCAGATTATGGTGAGCCATATTACGGGTGTTTCGTTCGCGATCCAGATGGTCATAAAGTGGAAGCGTCTTTCTGGGACACCCAGCGTGATCACAACCCCGCTTAATCTTTCTTTCAAGGAGAAGCCACCAATGACGGTTGGTGGATGGCAACGCATCAAGAGGATGTGTCGCCGGAAGAATTGGCAGCGCGGGAAGCAGTATTCATGGTTAGAACGGGGTGCAGGGGTGGAACCCCTGGCTGGGGGCTTCGCCCCCACATCCCCTTTAATCCCGATGGCCTAACCTTTATGGCGATCGCTATAGGATGCTATGTCACTCTCATGGGCGATCGCCCATGAGGCTGAGTTAGGTTACACAGACAGTGTGGGAAGACTAACATCATTGTGTGGACTTTTGAACGTCAGTTGCGCTTCTGGATGTTGGCAGGCGATCATGGTTTTCACATGCTCACATTCATCATCTCGAACATTAATGAAGACATCGTAGAGAGTATCAATTTTGGGACGACGAAATTCATTTTGACCATTGGTTTGCACTTCATCAAACATATACAAATCACCATCTCGGTAATAATTAATTGCTATTTGAGGTGCAGGTTGCATCTTCAATGTCTCTTCGTGAGTGTTCAGATAAGTGTCATAGGTGTGGTAAGCGTGTTGTTCAATCAGTTCCATCATGTAGTAGGCATACTTGGGAAGCAGCATGTAGAGCGGTACGACAATCCAGTAATAGGCGATTGCTAAGTGTTGTGCCAAAAAACGATCGACCCAATAGCGATCGCCACCCAACGATTCCATGATCAGTAAGTGATGCAATTCATTCCATGTTTCAGCAAAATGAACTTTGAGCCAGTCTGATTTGCGCCACCAGCCGAAGGTTTCATAAAGATGGAGAACTGATAAATAAGCAAAGTATGGAACACGAGCGACAGTTTCTAGGACATAAAATCTTTGATACGGACGATCTCGGTATAAAACATCCGTGACAAACACCAGAAAGCCGACAAGCGATCGAATGATTACTTTCATGGAAAAATGCTCCAAAACGCAATTATTAATCCTTCAAAGCAGAAGAAACCAGCCAAATTTGCTCAGTTTTAGTCAAGGAAAACTTTTCTGCTACAAAAGTGTTTACAGCCTATGCTGTTTTCCTGGCGCACACCAGATAAAATAGGCAAATTAAGCTTAACTTAAGCGTTTTATATCTCTCTCAATGAGTTTTGTTTCCGGTGAAAGACTGGAAATCTTGAATGATTTTGTCACATGGAAGAATGCCGCTATGACCGAATCGACACAGCCATTAACACGAACTGAAACTGATAGCATGGGTGCGATCGAAGTTTCTATTGATCGCTATTGGGGGGCACAAACGCAACGATCGCTGATTCACTTTTCCATTGGACAAGACCGAATTCCGATCGAAACAATTCGGGCACTCGCGATCATTAAAAAAGCGACAGCACTCACGAATCGCGAATTTGAGAAACTCCCAGATGAGAAAGCTAAATTGATCGTTCAAGCCGCAGAGGAAGTGATTGCTGGCAACCTTGACGATCACTTTCCATTACGAGTGTGGCAGACGGGCAGTGGAACGCAATCGAATATGAATGTGAATGAGGTGATCTCGAATCGGGCGATCGAACTAGCAGGAGGTGTGATGGGTAGCAAAACGCCGATCCATCCAAACGATCATGTCAATATGTCTCAGTCTTCTAATGATGTGTTCCCAACAGCAATGCACATCTCTGTTGCACTCTCAATTCATAATCGGTTGATTCCTAATCTCAAGACAATGCGCGATGCATTGAACGAGAAAGCGAATGCTTGGTCAGATATCGTAAAGATCGGACGAACTCATCTGCAAGATGCGGTTCCACTCACGTTAGGACAAGAGTTTTCCGGTTATGTTGGACAGCTTGATGACAATTTGAAACGCATTGAAGTGACGCTTCCAGGAATATATGAATTGGCGATCGGCGGAACAGCAGTTGGAACGGGGCTAAACACAGTAAAAGGATTTGCAGAGAGGGTAACTAAGCAGATCAGTGAGATGACTAAACTTCCTTTTAGGTCTGCATCCAACAAATTTACCGTGATGGCGGCACATGATGCATTAGTAGCCGTAAGCGGTGTTCTGAAAACGATCGCCTGTTCGCTGCTGAAGATTGCTAACGATATTCGTTTACTGGGCTGCGGTCCTCGCTGCGGATTAGGCGAACTCTTACTGCCCGACAACGAGCCAGGTTCCTCGATCATGCCCGGAAAAGTGAATCCAACTCAGTGCGAAGCGATGACAATGGTAGCCACTCAAGTGATGGGATATGATGCAGCTGTCGCATTTGCTGGTGCCCAAGGTCACTTTGAGCTAAACGCCTATAAGCCCATGATTGTGTTTAACATCATCCAATCGATTAATTTGCTCTCAGATAGCTGTCATAATTTCACTGAGTTTTTGATTCTTGATCTGGAACCGAATCGCAAGAAGATTGATTATTTCCTCAATCAATCTCTGATGCTGGTTACAGCCCTTAATCCGGTGATTGGCTATGACAAAGCCTCGCAGGTTGCCCATTATGCGGTTGAAAAAGACCTGACCCTGAAACAAGCTTGCCTAGAACTGGGATATGTTTCAGAGGAAGAATTCGATCGCGTTGTTAATCCATACAAGATGGCACATCCGCTTTAGCCACAAAGACACAGAAGCACAAAGCCAAAGTAACGCGATGTGCAACTTTTGTAGCCTGAGCGTGGGATGGGCATCTTGCCCGTCCAAATCTAGCGGGCATCTTGCCTGCTCTACGGAAGGTCAAGGGATCTAGTAGTCTGTCATTTTTGTTTTGCAGGGTGCAGGGGTGAAACCCCTGCGTGGGGGCGCTGCCCCCCCCATTACCCATCAAATCTTGCTTGACAAAGCACTAGGTTTTTAGTTGCACATCACGTAAAGTAGAGTAGGCTGTCCCACGTTTATTTTGCACAAGCGGACGGGCAAGATGCCCATCCCACAAGAATTCTGGAAATTGCTTAACGTTATTTTCGAGCGATCGGATGCCACAGGAAACAACAGATTGCCTACTTCTTGAAATGCGTCCATCCAGAGTAGTTCGCTTTGCTGCCCAATTCCTCCTCAATTCGCAGCAGTTGATTGTATTTGGCAAGTCGCTCACCTCGGCAGGGAGCGCCCGTTTTGATTTGTCCTGAAGCCGTAGCCACAGATAAATCAGCGATGAAGTCATCGGGTGTTTCGCCGGAGCGGTGGCTGACCATATAAGTGTAGCCCGCATCACGCGAAAGTTTGATGGCTTCTAGGGTTTCAGTGACGCTGCCAATTTGGTTGACTTTGATCAGAGAACAATTCCCCACACCATCTGCGATCGCCTGCTTAATAATCGTGGGATTCGTCACAAATGCATCATCACCAACCAACTGAATCCGTCCACCGAGGCGCTTCGTTAGCAGTTTCCAGCCTTCCCAATCTTTTTCACCCAACCCATCTTCGATCGAGATAATCGGGAATTGATTGACCCAACTTTCCCACAGATCGATCATTTCTTCCGAAGTCTTACGGCTGCCATCCGATTTGAAAAATTCATAACCGCCATCATCCCGGTAGAGTTCGCTGACTGCCGGATCAAGGGCGATCGCAATCTCATCTCCAGGCTTCAGTCCGACTTTTTCAATCCCTTCTAAAATCAACTCAACCGCTTCGACATTGGATTTGAGATCAGGTGCAAAGCCGCCTTCATCCCCCACGCCTGTGCTGTAGCTCTTCTTCTTCAGAATAGATTTGAGGGCATGATAAATTTCTGCACCCATCAACAAGGATTCTGCAAACGTCGGCGCACCCACTGGAGCAATCATAAATTCTTGAAAGTCTACGCTGTTATCGGCGTGAGCGCCTCCATTGAGGATATTGAAACAGGGGACAGGCATCAGTGAGGCATCTTTCCCTCCCAAATATCGGTAGAGTGGAACATTTGCGGATGCGGCAGCAGCACGAGCGACAGCCATTGAAACGCCCAAGATTGCATTTGCACCCAGGTTCGATTTGTATTCAGTGCCGTCTAAATTCAGCATTTTCTTGTCGATCGCCGCCTGATCCGAAGCTTCGGCTCCCTTGAGGGCAGGTGCGATCACCCCTCTAACATTCTCAACGGCTCTCAATACCCCTTTACCACCATAGCGTTTGGGATCTCCGTCTCTCAGTTCCAATGCCTCACGAGTACCAGTAGACGCTCCAGAAGGAACGGCTGCTCGACCCTTGCTTTCGTCTTCCAAGACAACATCAACTTCAACGGTTGGGTTGCCACGAGAGTCAAGGATTTCTCTAGCGTGGATGGATGCGATCGCTACCATAAAAGCAAGTCCCTTTTAACTGAGCGTTACTATCTGCTATTGATTGAACCAGAAGAATTGAGATCATTCGGATTAATTTGGACTCTCTTAAGGTCTAAGATTTTAAACATCCGCTAAGCAGGGTGATAGTAAAATCCGACACCCAAAAGGATGTAGGTTGCTAAAAGTAACACCCCATCAAGCCAGTTCGATCGTCCACTCAGACTAATGAGATTCGTAACTGCAACCGCGATCGCCAATGTTACGACTTCAAATGGATTGAAATTGAGATCGATCGGCTGTTTCATTAATTGACCAATAAACACCAGTATAGGGGCTACAAATAGTGCCACTAATAGGCTATCTCCCGTTGCGACTGAAACCGTTAAATCCATTTGATTTTTGAGGGCTAATCGAATCACCGTTACAAATCCGGCTGCATCGCTGATTAACGGCAACAGAATTACCCCTGTGAACAATGGTGTCAGTCCCATGCGTTCTGTTTCAGATTCTACGACTCCCACAAATAATTCAGATTCAAAGGCGATCGTCACCGTTGACGCTAACAGGATGACCATCCAGATCCACAGTTTGAATGAGTCGTTGTCGATCGATTCTACCTTTCCATCAATGGTTATCGTATTTGTCCCTTTGAACTCTAATTTGTCATCAGAGGTGATTCCATTCGGTTCTAGCTCATCTAGCTCATAATGATGGCTGTGCGTTTTCAACGAAAACACTAATATTAAACCGTAGACAATAATTAATATTGTGGCAGTGACGCTCGAAAGACTCCGAATCGTTTCAGTGTCCACAACGTTTGATGTTGAAATCAGCATTGTGGGCAACGCGATCGCAATCACCGCTAATGCCATTGATGCTCCATTTACACGAGTCAAAATCGGTTTAAATGTTTGCTCCTTGTAGCGTATTCCTCCTGCTAACATCGCTAATCCCATAAGTAACAGTAAATCACTCAGAATCGTCCCTGTAATACTGGCTTTGACGATATCTACCAGTCCGGCTCTCAGGGCAACCAGGGCGATCGTTAATTCTGTCGCATTGCCAAAGACGGCATTAATTAATCCGCCTAACAACGGACTCGTATCCGCCGCAATTTCCTCGGTTGATATACTGAGCCATAAGGATAATGGAATAATCGAGATTGCAGAGGTCAGGAAGACAACAAATGAACCCCAGTGCAGCACATCAGCAGCGATCGAAATTGGCACAAAGATCAGCAGAACGAGCGAAACAGTTTTTGTGAAATCCATACTTCCAGACTTCTACGGCAGAAGCTATACTAAATCTCTTTTGTGAATGTGACAGAGGATGACCCCTCAATCCCCCTTCAGTGAAGTTTAAGAAAATCATCAGGTCATGCTCTTGTGGGACGGGCGAGACGCTCATCCTCGACACTGGGCAGGCAAGATGTCCATCCCCACAATGACTGGATTTAATCCTTAAAACTTCATAAAAGGGGGACTTCAAGCCCAGAAAGGCTTTGATTTCACTGCTCTTTGGGTGCGGAAATTGCGGACTTCTTGAAGATGCTGGATCAAGCTCATAACACTGAGGATGCACTTAAACGTTTTCTTCATTATTGTTTTTCTACTGGCAATAGCTACTGTCAAGAGATCAGCCTGCTTTTTCAAGGGGGCTAAGGGGGATCAAAACACGATAAGGCAAGGTCAAAAGCTTGTGTTACACAGCAGGGAGTTGAGGGGATGTGTAACTGCTAAAACCAACTACATGCAACAATCGACCCATCACCTTATCACCTTATCATCCGCAATGCTGCGAGTTTCAGTAGAATTGAGAGGCAAGACAGTTTTATTGAGTTTATCAAGAGGAGCAATGATACCTGGTGCCTTCTTGCTGTATCTACATTCGTTTGCATCAGGGCTAGCTGCCATTCTCCTCTGGTCAGCATTTAGCAGAATTAGGACGCTTCCATGAGATCAGGTTGGAGAATTGGCACTCTTTTTGGCATTCCTGTATTCCTCGATTTATCGTGGTTTTTCATCTTGCTCCTGTTTACCTGGGGGTATGGAGCCGGTTTAGAACGGGAAGGATGGGAGTCGGGTCAGGCTTGGCTAATTGGATTTGTAATGACGGTGTTGCTGTTTGTTTCGGTGCTGCTTCATGAACTGGGGCATAGTTTGGTGGCCCGATCGCAAGGGATCAAGGTCAATTCCATTACGCTGTTTTTGTTTGGTGGAATTGCGTCGATCGATCAAGAATCCAAAACACCAGGGCAAGCCTTTCAAGTGGCGATCGCTGGACCCGCCGTTAGCTTTTTTCTGTTCGTGCTGCTTTTACCGCTAAGTTTCGTAACGCCTGCGGAATCGTCTGCTCGATTGGTTTTAAACCAATTAGCTGGAATTAATTTGGTATTGGCAATCTTTAACATGATTCCAGGCTTGCCATTGGATGGAGGACAAGTCCTGAAAGCAGCCGTCTGGAAGCTAACAGGTAGCCGTGTCAAAGGAGTGCGATGGGCGGCTCGATCAGGACAACTGCTGGGCTGGGGTGCAATTATCTTTGGGGTGACGGGCTTTTTAACAACCTTCTTTTCGGGTGGTTTATGGATTGCGCTGCTAGGTTGGTTTGGGCTGCGAAATGCCAGTGCTTACAACCAAATTACTGATATACAGGAGGCATTAACCCGGCTGAATGCGGCCGCAGCCATGACCCGTGAGTTTCGCGTTGTAGATGCAGGCATGACCTTGCGCCAGTTTGCAGATGACTATCTTTTAAGCGATACGGCTCAGTCAGTAGTTTACTACGCTTCATCCGATGGGCGCTATCGAGGCTTAGTCGCCCCTGAAGATTTGCGCGAGATAGAGCGGAGCCTTTGGGACAAGCAAGTTTTACACGATATTGTGCATCCGCTTACAGATATTCCCTCGGTGGCGGAAGCGACTTCATTAGCAGAAGTCATCAATCAAATGGAAACTCAAACGATTCGTCGGATTACAGTGTTGTCTCCAGCAGGTGCGGTTGCCGGAGTGATCGATCGCGGTGATATTGTCAAAGCCTTAGCCGAAAAACTAAACATCCCAGTTCCAGACGCCCTAATCAAACAAATCAAGGAAGAAGGCGCATACCCACCCGGACTGCAACTTCCCGCGATCGCCAAAGCGGTAACGGAGTGATTAAAGAGTGGGGAATGGGGAATAGGTTACAAAAATCGCATCGATCGCGTGCTAAATTTGTTCCTGTGATGTGACACCATAATTCCTTGCGGTGGTTTCAACCCAATACCAGGCTTGAGAAATCCGGATGCTGAATCAATTAATTCTGATGGAATGATGCCGTCTTTAATAACTATCTGATCGCCATACACGTCTGATAAAAACAGATTCACTTCCAACGCTCAAACAACGACATATTCAATCTATGGCGGTTTCCATCTGCATAAACCACACTCCAATGTGAGAGCGAACGGCGGTTCGCCCCTACGTTTATGTTGACTGACTGTGATTGGATACTAATGTCTGATGAATAGACGTTACCATACCTGCTTGGCTATAGTTCAAGATACGGATTTTTTGCCGGGTTCTTGAGAAAACATTTAGAATTTTCCCCAATTCGATCGCTTCGGAGATGGCTGTCGTAGAATCGAGGGATTGAAGGGACGATCGATCGATTAAATTATTTTTCTTAAACGCTTCACTATGACTACGGCTTACATCAGCGACCTCGGTGGAGGGCGGCAGGTTCATTTGGAAAATCAGGGAATGCAGACCTTGATTACTCTTGCTAGCCGTTCCCCTGGGCAGCAGCAGAGTCAGCAGAGTAGTTTCATCACCGGACAATGGCAAACTCCACCAACGTTGTTTCGTACTCCTACCGGAATCATAGTGCGGATTGAAGCCGCTCAGGGACAATATTTCCTCCAGATTCATGTCACTGGAATGCAGATGTTAACCACTCCGCCCATCCTCAATGACGCTGAGATCCTCCCCTTATATTCAACACGCGATACGGCTGCTTCCTTCTCTACGATGCCGCCGATCGAGCCATTGAAACCAATCGAGCCATTGAAACCAATCGAGCCATTGAAACCAATCGAGCCATTGAAACCAATCGAGCCATTGAAACCAATCGAGCCATTGAAACCCATGCCGCCGATGCAGATGGGAGACATGGAAATGCAAATGAACCCGATGCAGATGCGGAGGCGCAATAAGCAAATGCAAATCGGTAAATCGCTTTCTACCCCAAAAGCTGCGGCTGATCGACGATTCTGTACCCAATGCGGTAATGCGGTTTCCTCTGGCGATCGGTTCTGTGCCCACTGTGGGCATTCGCTTCAGGCTGAGGGATGAGCAGGGCGTTTCATACACGAAAAGAAAATTCCGTACTGTAGATTTTGGTTTGTGGTCGGGGCAATCCCGGCGTGGTTGCCCTTGATAAGGCAAACATTTTGCCATCGATCGGGGCAAACCAACGTGTTTGCCCGATCGATGGCAAAATCAACAAAAAATTTACAGGTAGAAATCTGAATAATCATGAAAATAATAAAGATCATGAAGAACTTGAGAAGGTTCTATCATGTAGGTAGTTTAAGAAAGATAAACTTTTGTCGTGACTACTCAGATTTCTCTCTCCTCCGTTCGATCGTCTGCATCTCTAGAAACCCGCTTCTGGACTTGGCAAGGACACCAAATTTGCTACACCGTTCTGGGCAGTGGACAGCCCCTCGTGCTAATTCATGGCTTTGGAGCTTCCGTTCATCACTGGCGGCAAAATATTCCGGTGTTAGCGGCTGGCGGATACCAGGTGTTTGCGATCGACTTGCTTGGCTTTGGCAAGTCTGATAAACCTCTGCTCAACTATACCGTGGAACTCTGGGAGGAGTTACTGACGGATTTTTGGCAGGCGCACATTCAAGAACCTGCGGTATTTGTGGGAAATTCGATCGGCGCGTTGCTCAGCCTGATGATGCTAGCCAATCATCCCGAACTTGCTAAAGGGGGAGTGTTGCTGAATGCGGCGGGTGGTCTTAACCATCGTCCCGAAGAACTCAATCCACCGTTGCGCCTGATGATGGGCGCATTCACGAAACTGGTCACTTCTGATTGGCTAGGTCCGTTCTTGTTTAACCAGATTCGGCGCAAACCTCGGCTACGACGAACCTTACAGCAGGTATATTGCGATCGCACTGCTGTCACGGATGAGTTGATTGAGCTAATTTATGAGCCGTCTTGCGATCCGGGTGCCCAAAAAGTGTTTGCGGCTATCCTGACGGCTCCTCCCGGACCAAAACCTGACGATCTCCTGCCCAACGTCACTCAGCCGCTTCTGGTGATCTGGGGTGAAGCTGACCCCTGGACACCGATCGCTGGAGCTAGAATTTATCAAGACTTAGCTACTAAATCTTCATCCTCGCGAGTGAAATTTGTTCCCATTCCCAATACGGGGCATTGTCCGCATGATGAGCGTCCTGAAGTGGTGAATGCAGAGCTTTTGCAGTGGTTAGCAACGCTGTGATCTGGTAGGGGCGAACCGGCGTTCGCCCCTGCATAGAAATCAAATCATGCGTAGGGGCAAACTGCTGTTTGTCCGCACCTAGGATAATGATTCAAGCAAGTTTTATACGATGGCAATATCAGGAGTAAGGCAGTCTGGGTTATGGCACTACCCACGGTAATCTTGCCTGGATATTTAGCAGGGGCGAGTCCTTATGCGGAGATGGAAAAGGGGCTGCGGGAGTTGGGCTTTCCGGCAGCGACCGTTCCATTGCGGCGACGGGATTGGTTGCCAACGCTAGGAGGGCGATCGGTCGTGCCCATCTTGCAGTCCCTCGATCGGGCGGTGAAGCAGGTCATGCAAGAAACAGGGAGCGATCGGATTAATCTTGTGGGACATTCCGCAGGAGGATGGATTGCCCGAATTTATCTAGGCGAAATTCCTTATGATGTTCATCCTGGCGATTCGGGCAAAGTCTGCTTGTGGAAGGCGCATCCTCAAGTCGCAACGCTGGTGACGCTGGGGACGCCCCATGTCAGTCAGGAACGCTGGACAAAACGCAATTTAGAGTTTGTCAAAACTCATTATCCAGGGGCATTCTACTCGGCAATACGCTATGTTTGCGTCGCCGGAAAGGCGATTTACGGCGATCGCTCTTGGGGCAACTGGTTTACTTATAGCAGCTACGAATTAACCTGTGGTCAAGGCAAGTGTTGGGGGGATGGCATTACCCCTGTGGAAGCTGCCCATTTAGACGGTGCAGAGAATTTGACGTTAGATGGAGTCTTGCACTCGCCGCGACAAGGTAAAGCCTGGTATGGTTCTCCAGCGATCGTGCCAGTTTGGGCAGATTACCTTGCCTGAAAAAACGAAGTAGATTCGACCGAAATCTTAAGAAACGTTACAATCGATGAAACTTTGGCGAGATTGCATTCGCTACTACCCAAACGAGGTCGGCTCTCACCCATGCTGATAGACTTTTTAGCTTTCCATTTCAACCTCAGTACAACAACCCTTGCAGGAGTTGCCTTGTGGTCACTGGCGCTGTACTTAGGCTTTTCTCCCATCAGTGAGTGGGTGATCGAGCAGTTCACTCGGTGGCTGAATTTTGCAGAACGATCGCTCTATACCTCCAGCCAAGAATTCGAGCGGACTCGTCGCGCTAGAGAATCGCAAAATGCTTTCTACGCTTCCCTGCTGAGCATCGTGCCATTTTTAATAGCTGGCGGGCTGTGCAATTGGTTTGTTGAAGTGGGCTTAGGGCACAGTTGGACAATTAGTGTGGGCATCATTGCTTGCGTTGGCTGTGGCGTCTACGAACTAGGTCGTCGAGATGGACAATCGGCAGAATAAGTTAAGATTGCCCTTGATGTAGATGACTCCCCAAAGTCACTGAGCAGATTCTAGGATCGAAACGATCGTAGTCAATCCTCACATCGCCATGAAACCCATTTCTAGTCTTGTTAAACTACTCAGCCTTTTGGCACTGACGCTGTTCTTGCTCTTAGGTTGGCAACTGTTTACACCGGCTCAAGATTCATCATTTCTGACATCTAGAGTGTCGCGGCTAGAGACAGACAATACAACGCTTCGATCGCGCATTAGCCGTCTGGAAAACACTGTCTCTCGACTCAGTGCTGAGGTCGGAATCGACTATCCTGACCCTCCGTCGGAAGATATTTCTGGGGATGGTTCGATCAATGTCGCTCCGTCTGTACTTGCTGAAGATCCAACATTCCAACGCCTCGCTACGCTTGTGATTGAATTAAAAGAACGAGTTGTTGCTGTAGAAACGCAGATTGCAGAGTTAGAAACTAGAGTGTCCCCTCGGTAAACCGTTGCATTATGCTAGCCAATTGTTGGAGCCGATCGGGTGGTCTGCGGCGTTTCAACTCTGCCGTTCTCATACGGTTGAAAAAGTAAATTTATTTACTCAAGTGTTCGTGTCAAAAAGCACAGAATTTTCCTGTGTTCTATGAATGGAAGGCGAGTTTATCAAACTAAACAAATTTCGGGGAAACTGGCAATTTCTGAGGGGTAGAGATATCTTGGGCATATCGTCCCTTTGCAGGCATCCACGAATCAGGACTATCAATGGGGTTTAATTTTCTCAAAATCTTCCAGGCATCCCAGTCGATCAAAACTCCTACTAAAACCGGACAACGTTCTTCTAGCAAAGGTTTAGGGTATCGGAGCGGACAAGCGATCGTTGAACAAGCCATTCATTCCACTCAGCGAGGCCGGGTGAGATTCTGGGGATCAGCCTGGTTTGCCCGATGTAATCAGGATATTTCAATTACCTCCGGTGAAATTGTAGACGTACTCGATATTGATAACATCACCCTGATCGTTGAACCTGCATTTTTACTAGCTGCCTCTACGATCGGTTTAACCAAAATTCGACAAATCTGGAGGCAGTTAAGCGGAGCAGAGCTAGATGCAACGAATTTAGAAGCGGATGCTGAATTGATAGAGCAACTGGTTGCCCAAAGCCAAGGGGATTTATCGGAGACAGCCGCGATCGAAACCTGGAAACGGTTTTTTCAGGGGAAGCCGATTTATGTCACCAAATTCAAAATATGCTGCAAATTATTGGGGCTGAACTGGCAAGAGATCGTGGGGTATGGCAATGTTCAGCCAGAGCAGCTCCCTCAGCCGCTCGACACAGTTTTGACATCGAATCCGCAGACGGTTGAATTGACGACTGACGCTAGTTCTGAATTAATCTTTGTGGGGCGAGAGCGTGTGATGGCCGACCTCGATCGGCTAACACAATTGGGAAAAACGGCTGTCACTATTCTGGGTAAAGCAGGCGTGGGAAAAACCACTGTCGCCCAACATTATTTCCAGGAGCAAGACTTTGAGTTGGTGTTGGAGTGGTGGATCGCTAAGCAAACGCAAAGTCTAACTTCGGCAGAAAGCATCGTGCAGGTCTGGTTGCGGCAACACTTTGGTGAAGAACCCGGACGCGAATTTCATGCGTCGTTGGAACAATTGCGGCAACGATTGCAGGAGCGTCCTTCAAGAGATAGTCCCAAAATCGGGGTACTGATCGATAACCTGGAAACGGCACTCGATCGCAATGGCTACCTGGTTGAAGACCGTCGAGACTACGTTGAGCTTCTGGAATTGCTGGCTGATCCTTCGCTGCATTCCCTGACGCTGATCACTAGCCGCGAACCGATTTATGAACCGAGAGTAGCCGCCCATGCGTATGTCTTGCCGAACTTAGACTTGGAAGCGTGGCGACAATTTTTCAGCAGTCAGCAAATTCCAGATTCTCCGGTGCTAGCCCAAATCCACAAGGCATACGGTGGCAACGCCAAAGCTATGACCATCATCAGTAGCACGATTAGCATCGACTATGCAGGCAGTCTGGAGGTTTTTTGGCAAGAGCGTCAAGCTGATCTGCTGCGGGAAGCCAATCTGAGCGATTTGTTGGCGGGGCAGTTCGATCGCCTGCAACACCTTTATCCAGAAGCCCATCGCCTGTTGCTGCGACTGGGATGCCACCGTTACCAAAACATTGCCGCGATTCCGCTTGAGAGTGTGGTGTGTTTGCTTTGGGATGTGCCTGAACCCCAGCACAATAGCGTTATCCGATTTTTAGAAGATCTATTCTTAGTCGAAGTAAATGATGGCAAATACAATTTGCACCCGATGGTTCAAGCTAATGCTGCCAAATTGTTGAGGGCAAGTCCAGATTGGGAATTGGCAAACCGTCGAGCCGCCGAGTGTTGGACATCTCACGTCAAATCGGTTGAGACGATCGAAGATGCGCTTTCTGCCTTAGAAGCCTATTATCATTATCTAAAAATTGATGATCCGGAAGCGGCGGCAACGGTTCTGTTACATCGACGGGATAGTCCTTGGGAGAAGCAAGAACCTTTAGGCGTTTCGTTCCATCGCCTGGGATTATTGCGACGGATGATTTCAGCGATCGCCCATGTGATTAACCGAATTGAGCCAGGATACAACTTGAGTAAATTATCCAGTATTTTGGGAGATTCTTATTGGTTAATCGGGAACATTCATCAAGCGATTTCCTGGCATCAACGAGCGCGAGAAGTGGCGATCGAATTTGGATTGAGAGATTTGGAAATTGTCTCGCTATTTAACCTTGGACTTTGCAAAATTCAGCTATGGGAAATTTCCGAAGCGTTAAAGCTCTTTAACGAGGTCAGCACATTGGCGGAAAATACAGACTGTCATATGTATGCTGTGGGCGCGTGGTTTTGTTTGGCATTTGTACATTCTTGTTTAGGGCATAAACAAGAAGCCAAAGACTTAGTTAGAAAGGTGTCGAACGATTACATAACGCTGAATTTAAGTTCTTGGAGTCGAGGATACAGTCTCATTTTCTTGGGTTGGACGCTGCGAAACTTGGGAGATAACGATCGGGCGGTCAAGCTATACAATATGGCAATTGACTATGCTGAGAAAAGTTTATTTACTCAAGTGAAAGGTAGAGCGATGAATGGGCTTGGGGCGGTTTGTCGCGATCGACAGGATTTTCGAGGGGCGATCGCCAATCATCAAGCCGCTAAAAATCTTTTGGAACGGATTGAAGCCAAAGGCGATTTGGCAGAAGTCTATGTTCAACTTGGGCTGACCTATCAGAAAATGAATGAACTAACGGAAAGCCGAATGAGTTTACAGAAGTCGATCGACCTATTTCGAGAAATGGATGCCCCAAAACAGGTAGAACGAGTTCAGCGTGTGCTGGAGTCAGTGACTCAATCCTAAGAGAATGTTTTAAAGAGATTCAGACCAGTTCTATCCCCCTAAATCTCTCTTGAAAAGAGAGACTTTGAGTGATTCAGTTCCCCCTTTTAAGGGGGGCTAGGGGGATCAAGCAGGTTATGATACTTTTCAAACATCCTCCAAGTTCGGCACCAATGGAAGTGAATCTGCATCATGTTGTTTCTACAGTTCAAGATAAGTTTGACGCAGAGGGATTAACCAACAAGTTCTTTCGAGTGAAACCTCACAGTTTCTCTGATGCAGAGGATCGACTACGGCTCAACTCTAGCAATTGCATCCTGCTCGAATTTGCCACTCCACACGAAGAATTTCCGGAAGTTTATAAATCATCGGTTTATCGACTATTAGTGATTTTTAGTCTCTATCAAGAGACAGAATTCAGTCCGGCATTGCAATATGCCTTGGGCAGACTGAGATACAAAGATAACATCGATCGAATTGTGCTTTGGTCTACTGTGGAAGTGGATCAAAATATTGTTCAGATCCTGAAAGACACTAAGGTTGATTTAATTCATATTGGGATTCCTACTAAACGCGAGATCACTAAAACAAAATCAATTAGCTATTTTGTGCCGATCGCAAGTAGTGATCTCATCTATTCGTTGATGATCAATATTATTGCAGAGCGTTTAATCAAGCGACTGAGAAAAATGTTCCATTTAGTGCTTTCAGAGATTGCGGCACCCATTTATAAAAAGCACTATAGCATGGCAAGAATTGCGACTCGTGCTTTTATGGAATTTGAAGAAGATCGATTAAATCGATTGATTAAAAAGCTCAAGAATCAAGGAAAAAACAAGATTGCGATCGATGTGGGGTGTGGCACAGGTAGACATAGCTTTGCGTTGGCTCGACACTTTGAGACAGTGTTTGCCTATGACTTTTCACCCAATATGATCGATGAGGCAAACCGAATTCGACGAGAAAACGACATTCGCAATATATTCTTTCTAGTTAATGATTTTGAGTATGAAAAACTAGTGGATGAAACCCAATTTCATGGAAGTTGCGACTTAGTAGTTGCCAGTTTTGGGATGGGCAGCTTTATTGAAGATACCAGTTCTATGCTGCGCCGATTTTATGACTGGCTCAAACCAGGAGGATATATTTTTATTTCGTTTTACAACGGTAATTCTATCACCTTAAATGTCACCCCTGCTTGGAGAGACTTAACCCTCGCTGCCCGGATCGATCGCGAGAATCACTCATTAGAAGTTCATTTAACCCCTAAGACCCGCTTCAATATTTTCTGCAAGTTATTTGATGAAGGCGTTGAGGGCGAAATTAACCGAATTTTCAATATTAATTCTGTTACGACCTATCCAATGATCATGTCCGTGTTGCCCAACAACTTACTAGAAAACGAATTTGCTCGATCGTCATTTATGCTAGCCGATCGAACATTAGCCGAACATGAAGAAAGTCAGCATGGCTATTATGTCATTATCGCCGCCGAAAAAGTCGATCGAGAAACCAATGGCTATGCCAACGTATTACGCATTCTACAAGAACACAATCCAGAGCATGAAATTATTGATCATGCCCCTGTATTGTCAATTGAGGATGTTAAGAAAGCGATCGGCTATTTCCCCAAATGCATGATCAAAACCATCTTGATCAACAATCGACGAACCGATGAATTTATGGCTATTTTGCTCCAGGCTGAAAAGCGGCTCGATATGGATAAAATAGCCGAGCTTTTGGGGGTGAATCGCTATCACATCGAACTTCGCCAGAGAGAAAGAGATCCTGAGAATTGGCTTTCCGCTT
>JAAUSF010000113.1 GCA_012033255.1 Cyanobacteria bacterium RU_5_0 | reverse complement strand
ACCCTGTGAAAGGTAAGTCTTATCGCTCTGGCAAATCGTTTAAGTGTGGGCATTGCGGCAATCATTGTGATGCGGATGAGAATGGTTCAAAAGTGATTTCAATCGTGGGAGCGGCAGTAAATCCGCTTGGAGGTTCGGTGTGGTCTTGCAACCTTGCAGACCACATCAGGGCTACTGAAAGCCCCCGGCTAGAAGCCGGGGGGTAGTTTACTAAACACTGATACCTCTCAGTGAATTAATATTGGGGCGGTTACACTGACTCAAAGTACTTGTTCAGAGTAGCAATCCCGAAGTAACAGTTCCAGAGTAGCAGTCCACTGAAGCTATGCTGTCAAACGCCCCTACCCCCTTACGCTCCAAAAACCCCGATCTCTCTGCCGTTTGGTTCACGATCGGCTTAACGGGGATATTTTTGGTGTCCCTTGCCCTACGATTTTGGGGAATCAGTCGCTTTAATACCCTCGTATTCGATGAGGTCTATTATGCAAGATTCGCTAGTCATTTTCTTAAGGGTGAACTGATTTTTACGGGACACCCTCCCCTCAGCACTTATATCGTGGCGATCGGAATTTGGATTGGGGAGCGTTTGCCCTGGGGACAGGACGGTGTGAAGAATGCGCTATCAGGCTTGCTGCTTTCTCCGTTTAGCTATCGCTGGTTGAATGCGCTAACGGGATCATTTATTCCGTTGATGGTGGGGGCGATCGCCTATCAACTCAGTAACCGTCGTAGTTATGCCTTGATTGCTGCCCTACTGATTGCGGCAGATGGACTCTTCCTCGTCGAGTCTCGCTATGCCCTTAATAACGTGTATCTGATCAGCTTTGGACTTTTAGGGCAGTTGTGTTTCCTGTTAGCTCTGCGGACTCAATCGTGGCAACGTTGGATCGGGTTGGGGTTAGCCGGAGTTGGCTTTGGGGCGGCGGCAGCAATCAAGTGGAATGGATTGGGATTTTTGCTAGGGGCATATGCGCTATGGGCAGCAGGTTGGATCTTGCATTGGATACAACGGATTCTGAGCAAGCCATTCAATGCTGTTCCCCCGATCGCGCTATCCCCTCTACAAAATCTGACCCAACTCCATCTAGGGCATATTCTGATCTGCTTTGCGGCGATCCCTGCCCTCACCTATTACGTGAGTTGGTTCCCTTACATGCAGCTTGATCCCACGAATACGTTCTGGGAACTGCAACTCGAAACCTTGGACTATCACCGTCGAGTTGGCGGATTAGATGCCCATCCCTATTGCTCTCTCTGGTATACCTGGCCCCTGATGCTGCGCCCGATCGCCTACTTCTATCAAACGGCTCACGGCATTGCTGAACCTGCTCCAGTGAACGGACCGCCCATTCCCAATGGAGCAGGCGAAATCATCTACGATGTCCACGCGATGGGTAATCCTTTCCTCTGGTGGCTATCCACGGCGGCGATCCTGCTGATCATTGTGGCGCTAGCTCAACAACTTTGGGAACAGCTAATCGCTCCTGGCAAAATCACCGATTCCTCTGGTACTCGATCGCTCCCTAGCCTCACTCCTCAAACCTGGATTACCCTCTACTTAACGATTAACTGGGCAGCTAACTTCCTGCCTTGGATCAAAGTCACCCGTTGCGTCTTCCTCTATCACTATATGGAAGCATTTGTATTCGCGGTGTTAGCTCTGGCGCTGCTGGTCGATCGCTGGCTTCACAGTTCTCACCGTTGGCATAGAGCCACAGGTCTCACAGTTATCTTCGCTGTCCTGATCGCCTTTGCCTTTTGGATGCCTCTCTATCTCGGACTTCCCATCACCCCCATTGAGCTACGCCTTCGTCGCTGGCTGCCTTCCTGGGTGTAGGAGTTTTGGGCGTTGCTGAATCCAGGGATGATTCGCCCCCCTAGCCCCCCAGAATTGGTAGGGCTGATTCATTCTATCCAGAGGGAAAGTCTACTAAGGGTAACAACCGATCTAGGTCATTGCCCAATAGGTCGATCGCCGTGGTGATGGCTGTGTGTCCAGCACGACGAAATAACGTAATCGCAAGATTGCGGATCACCGCTTTTGATTGGCTTTAACTTGAATCACATAATCATTTCCTTGACGAATGATTAATTCCACTGTTTTTTTTGAGCATGTAATGCATCGAGACTGACGGTGATCCCCGATACTTGCAGGCGCTCCAATAGCTGGTAGACCACGTTGATTTCGCTCTCCTGCCCGTTGTCAAATACCGCTTGAGCCACTACCACCCCTTGTTGCAGTTGAAACATCGACACGACATTGACAAAGGTTTGCTGCTCACTAAAGGTATCTGTGCCGGTGTTTTTCAGTCCTTTGCCATCCAGCGCACAATCGTCCCCTGCTTGCAGCAACCCTGCCGCTTGCCCCCATCGGCTAAAGGCATCCGCCACCGCATTAAAATCAACCAAATTGAGCAATCGGCGAATGGTTGAGTAACTCGGCAGGTCTTCTCAGACTAAGCCCAACCGGGTGGCTAGGTGCCCTTGATGGCGCTCCATGAATCGGGCTAAGCCACGATACCCGCGATAGCTGCTCATGGTTCCCAGGATGATCAACAGCAAGAATACCCACAATGGGTAGCGGCGACCCGATGCCTTGCGCGGGTCAGGAATGGTTTGTAGAGCTTCAATTAACGTCATCGGTCTTACATCAATGCATCCTCCTTTTCAGTCTAATTTCCCTCCCTTTAGAATGAATCAGCCCTACCCAACGTTGGGGGGCTTAGGGGGGCGAATCATCCCTGGATTCAGCAATGCACGCTTTTCTTCGCTTCGGGTTGGCAGAAAAACAGTTACCACCCTAAAACGGAAACAGACTGTCTCTCCTGGAGTGTATCCTGGGATGGTGTAACGGGTAACTCTGAGACACCAGCAACCTGAAAATCAGGCTCTGAGGCACCTTCAATTCGGGTTTCAGTACACAGTGCAGCCGTACTAAATCCACCGTAGAGTTTTACAACGCTGGTTCGCAGGCGTAGATTAGGATTGTCAAACCAAATCTGCTCAGTGACAGACATCATTTCATACTGAGTTGTCAGTAATAGCCTGTTTTCATCATTCAGCTCATAGCGACCGACAACGGGCATAATTTCAGCGTAGCCGCGATCGCGCAGTAGCCGACCTCGCCTGAGCGTATCAACATCGGGCACGATCGCAAAAATCGTTTCTCCTTCATGATTGTCATCGTCTTCTCTGTCCCACTGCATCTTGCCTTGCCAGTGTACGCGAGAACCCCCGATCGACAGATGAGGAGCAATCTCGTGGAAAGTACACAGTTCAACAATAGCTGGATGATCAGCAACCAGATAATCTACCACAATTTTAGAATCACCCATTTCTGATGCTTTGAAAGCGAGATGATGAGTCATGCGACAAGAGTGCCATCGACCTGCGCTAAGTTGAAAAAAACTGATGATGTTCATCGAATTTAATAACTCCTTTTTAAATCATTTTTTCAATTCAAGAAACTGAGAAACCCTGCTCGGTCTTTTCCAATGCTTTTCTATCAAACATTCCAGATCTGCTAATTTTCAAAAACTCTAGAAGCGCATTGTCCGCTTTTCAAAAAATTTTTGATTGTGATCATAGACCTGATAAACCTGTAGCTTCAGAAACTCACAATTTGAGGAACCATCCGCTAAAGAGTAAGCGACTGCATGTCCTGGACAGTAAATATTCTGTTCATCGTGAAACCCATCAATTAAGTTAACTCCCATATGGGAACAGATTGCACTAACAGCCTGAAGTCCTCTAGCATTTCTGATCACGATAATGCTTTCGCTTTGGAGAGTAACCAACATTTTTTCGCCGTTTTTGAGCAGATTAGAATCACATAGACAAATAGGAATTCCTTCCAAGAGATCAGCCTTAATTCTGACTGATATTCGCCTTTCTACATGGGGTTTCTGTTTATTTTCAAAAAGCACTCCGAAGTTATCTTCTATGGGCGCTTGAACTAGATTTTCCCAGTCTCCTCTGGCAATATCCGCAGAAGAGTGAAAGCCTGTTCCTCGCGCATGAATTGCATCAGGATTAAACTGAAGCTGAGGATAAATTTGGGCAACAACAGCAATTCTTGTGAAGTCAGAAATATTTAAGTGGCTACTATGTAACATGTCGTACTTAAACAGCAAAATATTGCCATTTGGGACAGGTATTTTATAAGGCTTCGTTAATGTGATTCCAAAAGGAAGATAACTAGAACTCGCTTCAGTCACTTGAAAGTCGATCGCCTGTCCAAAAAAATCAGGATACAAAACAACGCCATTGTTTTCTGTAGCCCCTTCAATTGCCCACCAGAGACTAATCCCTTCTAGAGGAGCACCATACCAGCTATCGATGTGAGGTTGATGTACTTTAGCTGCATAGGGTTGATTTGCAATGCGATCGAATCCTTTATAGGTTTCTAAAAGTTGATTCTGATCAGATCGACCAAAGCTTAAAATCTTTTCAAAAATGCTTTTCTTTAAAGAACTAGCTATTTTCAAAAGATTTCCGATACTTGATTTTTTGGGATAGTTTATCTTTTGTTTCGATCGCAATTTTAGATTTTCTTCTAATGTAATTCTATTCCTTAGAGCACTATATTTCTGATGATAATCCGCATTTGTAACCTTTGACTCAACAGCTACTTGATGGGGATAACTGATTTTGAACGCGAAAGGATTCTCTTCCATAAAAAACTCGTCTGGAAGTTTTAGACTACCCCTACCAACATTAAAGGAAAGTTGAAGTATAACTTCTTTGACACAAGGGCTTCCTTTGACAAACAGATCTAAGTCAGCAAGCTTATCTGCGGGAAAGTGTTGATGCATCTTACATAAGCCATCGCTCTCAACCAATCGGCGACATTCAACCCCTTCTAATTTTTCGATTCCACTCAAGATCACTTGTCTGACGAGATCAGATAATTTCTCTTTATCTTTGAATTTATCCAGGATAAAATATCCTCCTTCATTCAGCTTTTCAAGGATTTTACTGGAAGTTTCAGCCTTTTTATTTGTGATTCTATCGGTTGTTTTCATGATTGTTTCACCTGATTTAAATGATTTTTAAAAAGATTGATTCAGTTTGTTTTGATGTGCGGTTGGCTGCTCAGACAGCAACTCCAATATTGGTGGATTAAGCTTGAGAGATTTTAAATTTTTAGGCCAAAAAACTTTTCTAAAAAATGGCAAGCTAATCGGCATTGAAGTTTCATCAGAAAAGCGCATGAAACTTCAATGTCCCAATCTGGCAAGAACTTCATCCTCTTGTTTAGATGAAGGTTAATTGATATGAGAATAATGCCGATTATCGAGTGAAATCGGGTGCAGAGCCTGCTGTTTGAACGCAGACCGTGTGATCTTAAAAAGACATTGTAGAGGACAGTTCTAAAAAAGCGATGAAGAGAGCATCCTATTTTTGCAAAACATGAGTAGGGAGCCAAAATTGAGGGGAAGGCGTGAGATTTATTGAAGAACAAGAACACTTTAGTTTGAACTAACTGGCTTCCAGCGTTGCCTGGTAGGAAGACATGAAAAATTTGCTCAACCCCTAGGAGTAGTTGAACCAAATGCATTGGATGCAAATATTCTCAAACCTAAGCTGCCGAAGGGTTAGAGCCGCTCAGGGATGTCTCGGATTTTTTGCGTTTGGAGAGTCGTTTTTAACCTTCCGACAAGGTGCGATCTTTCAAGGTCTTGGCGGCAGGGCGGTTCCACTTACGGCGGTCGGTGCCTCGCATTGACTGCCTTTCTCTACCTAATTAGTCCAAACTCAAGATAGAGGATGAAGCAGATTAAAGCGATCGATCCCCTCACTTGGGTAATTTAGAAGGTGAAGCACATCGATCGCTTCTACACTCTGTACCCTACACTCTGCCTTATGGACATTGAGCGCATTATCAGCAATCGCCTATTAGAACAATTTGTGAATAGCATTATCACACCCATTCAAGATTGGCTAACAGCGCATCCAGTCTGGAATTGGTTATTAACCCATCCACTCTGGCTAATAGGATTGATATTGCTCATACTATTTTTGGTGACAGGGCTAATAGGAGCGATCGCCCGTTTGACTGAAGCGATTTGGCTAGCGATTCTGCAAGCTCCACTCAAGCTGATTCAGTGGTTATTGCTCGGAATCGCCCGCTTGCTGAAAATTCCATTTACTGTGAAAAAGAACGCTGCAAAACCCACCCAGGAGAGCCAGCAAGAGCGATTAGCCATCATTTTGAATCGCTTAGAAACACTGAAACGAGAGCAAGATGAATTGTTACAAGAAGTGAGAGTAATTTTTACGAAGGATGAAGGATGAAGGATGAAGGATACTTGAATATTGCTTTATCTCTATCCCCCCAATTCTCTACTTCGCTCCGCTTCCCAAAATAAATAAACCGAGCATTGTGACGCTGTTCCACAGGCTGTGCAGCAGCATCGGGGCAAGGAGTCCTCTCGATCGCGTGTACACGAATCCCAGGACTGACCCAAGGACGGCGAGTGGCAAAACTTCGGAGAGACTGAGGTGGGCGATCGCGAAGAGCAAGCTACTGAGGACGATCGCGCCCCAAACGGGAACATAGCGAGTCAGAGAGGGGAGCAGGAATCCTCGAAACAAAAGTTCCTCGAAGACGGGAGCCGCCACGGCTGCGGTGAACAAGAAAATGGCTAAGGCGACACGATCGCCTTCTTCTAGGACAGTTTGCAGCAACGGGTTACTCCCTCCCTGCCCTTGCCAGATTTGTTGGTTAATCACAGATATCCCTAACATCAGAGGCAACGCCACCAAATAGCCGCCTAGTCCCCAGACGAACCAGTTTCGTTTGCCCAACAGCCGAAACCAGTCTTCGGGGAGTGGAAAGTAAGGTTTGACAGAAAGATAGAGAATGAGTAATCCCGAACCTGACATCAGCAGGTAATAGAACACGGTGTAAACGGCTTCAGCGCGATTGCCAAGGGCGGTAAATCTTAGCCCTATTGTCCCTAATAGCAAGGGGAGAGCAATTTGCCCAACGAAGAAAAATCCGAGAACCAGGACTTGCAGAGTCGTTTCCCAATCCCAAGGAACGCTCCATGCCAGATTTTCGTTTTCTGCTAAAAGGGCTTGTTTACCTCGAACCACCCACTGGATAATCAGTACGATCAGCAAGACTACGCCAATAATGCCACCGAAGGCAGGCATCACACCGACGAGCGCAAGCTTGAAGACGGTTTCCTGAGCGATTTGCTGCTCAGCCGCTTGCAGGGCAACTAGGGTATCCGATCGCTGTTGCAGTTCATAGAGGCGCATCAAGGCTTTGTAGCGGAACCAGCCTTCCAGGTGTCGCTGAAGGGCTTGTTCGGCATCGGGCAAAAGACGAGGAGGATTGCTCCACAACCCAGTTAAAACGGTAGCAGTTTCAGCCAACAAGTTCTCAGAGGTCTGCGTTTCAGCGCGATCGATTAAGGTTGTCCAGGTGACGATCGCTGCGTCTAGGCGATTTTGTTCTACTTGGAGAATACCAATCCGCAAGTCAAGTTGATCAAGCAAATCTTGCTGCTGTTGAACCGCAAGCTGTAACTGCCTCACTTGAGCAGAAGGGCGGCTAGAAGGCGTCGGAATCGCAGGAGATTCAATTGTCGGTGATGGGGACGTTAGTTTCGCGAGTTCTGTTTGAAACCGCTTGAGATTGGTTTCAGCCGACTCCCGCACAGTTTGATATTCCTCTAACGCGGAACTCAGTGGATCGTTGCCCAGTAGGGCGGTTTGAGCCGTTGTCAAGTCAGCATCAGCCCCATCATCACTCTTTAGCTCAGTGGCATGGAGCAGCAGGTCTGTTTGGTATAGCTGAAGCCGATTATTGACTTGGGGTTCACTCAAACTTGCCCAAAGAGAACTTCCCAACAGCACAACCACTACCAGAGTGGCTACTGCCAAAACCAACCGTTTGAGTTGTTTGCCTGTCATCCGTATATTTTTCTCTGTTCTTCTCTGTTTTTCTTTGTGAGTTGCACTGCTGCCGACTGGCGATTGCCGTTCGGATTCTTGCATTGTAGTTCAGAGCCGTCCCCTAAACAGGATAGAATGCTCGTGATTTCGTGTATTTAGTCTGGTTGAGTCAACAAGGGAGGGTACAGTCCTGGCTACTCGCGTCATTCTCGTGCGTCATGGTGAAAGTGTTTATAACGTCCAGCGTCGAGTTCAGGGGCACTGTGATGAGTCTGTTTTGACTGAAGTGGGTCGGGCGGGAGCTTGCCAGGTTGGTGGGGCATTGCAAGATTTGCAGTTTGCGGCGATCTACAGCAGTCCACTGAAGCGGGCAAAGGAAACGGCTGAATTGATTCGATCGACTCTGATTCAAAATAGTCTTCAAAACAGTCACGCTATCCCTGATCTGCAATTGACTGATAATCTCAAAGAAATTAGTTTGCCTCTCTGGGAAGGGCTAACCTTTCAGGAGGTAGAAGAGCGATATCCAGAAGACTATCTGGTGTGGCGGGATCGTCCTCATGAGTTGTCGATGGATGTGCCAAGTGAGGATGGCGGCATAACTCCGTTCTACCCAGTGCTGGCAGTGTATGAGCAAGCCCGTCAATTTTGGCAGGAGGTTTTGCTCCACCATCAGAACCAGACTATTTTGCTAGTGGCTCATAGTGGGATTAATCGGTGTTTGATTAATGCAGCGATCGGGCTTGAATCCAAGCACTATCAATCTATTCAGCAGTCTAACTGTGCGATTAGCATCCTCAATTTCTCTGGAATTTTAGGTGATCCGGTGCAAATCGAATCCCTGAATTTGACGGCTCATCTAGGTGATCTGCTGCCTAAGCCCAGACCGAAGCAGCAAGGACCACGCTTTCTATTGGTGCGCCACGGTGAAACCGATTGGAACCGAGAGCAGCGATTTCAAGGGCAGATTGATGTGCCGCTAAATGCTCAAGGACGGATTCAATCAGAACAAGCCGCCGCCTTTTTGCGCGATGTGACGATCGATCGTGCCATCACAAGCCCGATGCTGCGCCCCAAGGAAACCGCCGAAATTATCTTGCAAAAGCACCCAGATGTCACGCTAGAACTGGAGAATGATCTGCGGGAAATCAGTCATGGCTTGTGGGAAGGCAAGTTAGAGTCGGAAATTGAACAGGCGTATCCAGGATTATTGCATCAGTGGAAGCATGCCCCTGAAACCGTGCAGATGCCAGAGGGGGAGAATCTTCAGCAGGTCTGGGATCGGACGAAAGCAGCCTGGGACGCGATCGTTGCCTCTACTCCCCCGAATCCTGAAGGTCGGCTGACAACCGTTCTGGTGGTTGCACATGATGCGGTTAACAAAGCGATCCTCTGCCTGCTCGTGGGTTGCAATCCTGAATCCTTCTGGACATTCAAGCAAGGCAACGGTGGAGTGACCGTGATTGACTACCTTCAAGGGATAACAGAGCAACCTGTGATTCAGGCAATGAATATTACAGTTCACCTGGGTGGAGTGCTAGACAAAACTGCCGCTGGAGCGTTATAGCGGTAGTATCTTAGCCACAAAGGCACAGAGGCACAAAGCAAAAAGTAGAATTCTACTTTAACTTCGTGTCTTGGCGGTTCAAGTGAACTGGAATCTGATTGGCTTACAATAGTTCTGTGAGTTTTGGATCAGATTGCAAGAGCTTTAGCACCTCCTTGATATCCTGGGTTCGGTCTTTTTTGACGATCAGCGTGACTTTGCCATCTCTGACCACAATCGTATCTTCTAAACCGATCGTCACAATCAGATCATCATTGTTATTGGAATACAGCAATGCCCCTTCGGTATCCAGTCCGACGTGTTGTGCAAGTTCGACATTAGGTTTGCCGTTTTTGAGGAGCCGATCGATCGCATTCCAGTCTCCCAAATCATCCCATTTGAAGGTAACAGGAACGACGTGTGCCTTCTGGGTTTTCTCCATGACAGCATAGTCGATGCTCAGTTTGGGCAAGCTAGGGTAGCAGGAGGAACCCTGCTCTTCTAATGGCATCAGGATTTCTGGGGCATAGGTACGAAGTTCTTGCAGCATGACCCCAGCCGGGAAGATGAACATCCCACCGTTCCAGCTAAAGCGTCCACTTGCCAGGAAGGATTCGGCGGTGGCGAGATCGGGCTTTTCAGTGAAGCGGCTCACTTTATATCCAGGACAGTCGTTGAATAGTCCGACTTTATCGCCTTGTTCGATATAGCCGTACCCCGTAGCGGGATAAGTGGGAGTAATCCCAAGAGTGGCGATCGCTCCATGTGTCTTGGCTAATTCTTCAGCCGCTTTCAGGGTTTGGTAGAATGCCATTCGATCGCCAATCCAGTGATCGGCCGGAAAAAATCCGACCATGGCCTCTTCACCATAGCGACGGGCAATTTCCAGGGTTGCCCAAGCCACTGCTGGAGCCGTATCGCGTCCTTCAATTTCTACAAGCAGATTCTCGAAAGGCAAATCTGGAAGTTGCTTCTGCACAATTTCTGCAATGTGGGATGCCGTGATTACCCACAGCCCCTCCACTCCGTCTGCCAAATCTCGCAATCGATCGGCGGTTGCTTGTAGTAAACTTCTATCGCTACCATCCAGGCACAAAAACTGTTTAGGACGCTGCCTGCGACTGAGGGGCCAAAAACGTTCTCCTTTACCACCAGCGAGGATTACGGGGATCATGACTTCCTTACGTTTTCAAAAGTTTTGCAAAGTTCCGCCCGATCCTAACAGGGTTCTTCCTAACTCTAGATCGGGCAAAATGCGTTTTTACTGCATCTTTAAGTACAGCTTTACAGTGAGATTACTGCTGTGATCAAGAAAGATTCGGATTGCTAATGATGATTCTTCATATGAATGGTCAGCCCTTGAGCCTGTTTTGATAAATCTTGCTTTACATAAACCTTAACTTTACAAATATGTCTTAAGGTGCAGTCCAATCCGTATGGGATTCTGTCCAGGTGGCAGAGGGCGATGGGTCAAGCTTCGGGCTATAATCGCCAAAAGCATACATAAATTTACATAATCAACAATCTTCCTGGATTAGGGGTTTATGTGCTGTTTGATTAAAGGGATTTTGCATTAGAGTCGAGGAGTGGGACGGTTGAAACAACGATCTGAATTGCAACAGGCTCCAAATCAAGAAGACATTGAAAATTCATCGACTACCGCTTCACCGCCGCCAATGGCGCTTTCAATCGCCTCATCTACTCACTTCAACCCGACTCAATGGTTTCTACGAGGACTGACGCTCAGCTTAGCCGCTACTTTCTCCGCCGTCATTGGAGCAACGGTGGCATTGACGTTGCCCTTACCTAAGGCGATCGATCCTCAAGGCGACAATCAACCCCTTTCGATTGCCGATCTGTGGAGTCGTGGCTTTGGCTACACCATATCGCATCCAGTTAATATTTTGGTGATGGGCATTGATCTTCCTCTCGATCTGCCTGAAGGTCAGTCTTCTGATAATGTGTTTGCAGGGCGGAGCGATACAATGTTGCTCGTCCGGATTGACCCTACCGCCAATACCGTTAATGTCCTTTCTATTCCTAGGGATACGCAGGTTGAAATTCCGGGTGAAGGGGTGATGAAGATTAACCATGCCAATGTTGTCGGCGGTTCAGAGTTGTCGGCAGAGGTCGTGAGTGCAAATTTGAATGGCGTATCGATCGATCGCTATGTTCGCGTTAGCACGGGTGCATTTCGGGAACTCGTCGATTTACTGGGAGGAGTTCGCATCTTTGTACCAGAACGAATGGTTTATGAAGATCAAACTCAAAAGTTGCAGATTGACTTATACCCCGGTTGGCAAACCTTAAATGGCGAACAGGCAGAACAATTTGCTCGCTTCCGGAACGACGCAACAGGAGACATTGGTCGAGTCCAGCGTCAACAACAAGTGATTCGGGCACTACGAGAAAGGTTGACCAATCCGGCTGTCTTGCCTCGCATTCCTCAAGCGATCCAGCTATTTCAGAAATATATTGACACAAACCTCACGGCTGAGGAGATGTTGGCTCTCGCACACCTTGGGCTAGGTCTAGAGCAAAACAACTTCAGGATGGTATTGCTTCCCGGTCGGTTCAGTACTCAAGACGAGTTTATAGCCAGCTATTGGCTAATCGATCCCGGAGCGAAAGATCAAGTTATGCAGGAGTACTTTGACATTAGTTCTGTGAGCATTCTTAACCAAGAGTATGATAGTCCTAATGATCTAAGAATCGCTGTACAAAACGCCTCGCATGATCCACAAGTGGGCAGTGATGTCGTCGCCTATCTTCAAGACCAAGGCTTCTACAATGTCTATCTGATAGACGACTGGCCCGATCAACAGGATCAAACACAAATCATCGCACAACGGGGTGACTTGGAAGGGGCGGCATTTGTAGAATCTATTCTAGGCATTGGTCAAGTTGTCCCATCCTCCACAGGTGAGTTAGATTCCGATCTTACTATCCGCGTTGGAGATGATTGGGCGAGTCAGCCTCATATTTGAGGAATGGGGAATGGGGATGAGGAGATAGGTAGATGAGTTTTCTTCTGTCTTCCTTGCTTCTCACACTTCCCTATTCTCTGCTCCCTATTCCCTTCTAACGACCGATCGTGAAAACTCTGCTGCGCTGTTTCGGAATTCTCCTCATTTTAGGGTTAGCTTGCCTCTGGGTGCTGCTGAGTGCAACGCCTGCGATCGCGGCGATCGACACGGTGAATTACAACAATGCTAACTTGAGCAACCAAGATTTTTCTCACGCGGATCTCCGGGGGAAGACGTTTGTGTCTGCTGAGATGCGGGAGATTAACTTCGAGGGAGCCGATCTGAGTAATGCAATATTGACGAAGGGCGTGTTGCTGAATGCGAATTTGCGCGGGGTAACTCTGACGGGGGCATTGGTCGATCGCGTCTTTCTGGTTGGCTCTGACTTGACAAACGCCATTTTGCTAGATGCCACGGCAACTCGCACGAGCTTTCAGGATGTGACGATTACAGGGGCAGATTTTACGGGAGCCATTCTCGATCGCTATGAAATCAGGCAACTCTGCAAACGGGCAGAGGGAGTGAATCCGGTGACAGGAATCTCGACGTATGACAGTTTAGGCTGCTGATGCGGGAGTTGTGATCCAGTTGCGACTGGGTTCCCACTGAAGGAAATCTTGTAGGAGAGCCGCATATCCGGTGCTGTTGGGATGCAAGCCATCGGGGGAGAGTCGCGATCGCCACCATTGATCGCCCCGTGCTAACCACTGTTCAAAAATATCCAAGTAAGGAATTTGCCGCTCTGAACACGCCAGACGAGTCGCTTCTTTGTAGCGGTATTGGTCAGCGTGAGTGTAGTAAAGGCAATCGGAGAAAGGCATCTGGCTCTCATCTACCGGAGTCATGCCGACAAAGAACACCTGACAGAGTTGCTGCGCTTGATCAAGCAGAATGTTCAGGTTGTGCTGAAATTCTGTAAATTCGGTGAAATTTCGCCCGTCAGGTCGTCCGAGATGAGCCGAATCATTGACACCCACCGAGAGAATGATTCCATCCGGAACGCGATGTCGTAACTCTCCGCGATGGCGAAATTCATGCTCTAGACGCTGAGCGACTTGTTGAACCCGATCGCCTCGCACCCCCAAGTTATACAAGACATGCCCATCATGCCCCGCTACCATCCAGCGTCGCCGCAGTCGTTCTACCCAACCGCCACCCTCCGGATCACCAAAGCCGTAAATCAGGCTATCTCCTAGCGCCACGATTCGCAAGGGTTGAGAGGGTTCGATGATAAAAGACGATCGCGGATGGGAGTTGACTACTGTTTGCATAGTGAGGCTACTGAACCGAAACAGGAGTGGAGTTATCAAGAAACCTGGATTTTTGTGTTAAATCGGACTTTATCACTCTCTGGAATCAGGTTGCAATTCTTCGTATCTCTAAATAAAACTTACCAATATGCAATATTCTAAGGCGCACAACATGTCGTGTCCGACAAGTTTGATAATTGGACGCAATTGAAACCCGTTATACCTGCTCCCCATACAACTCTGCCAGTCTTTGCCGATAAAGACTCACTATCTTTGCCGTTACTTCATCAATGCTAAGGTTATCCGTTTGAATCTCGATCGCATCGATCGCCTGCTTCAAGGGAGCCACCTGCCGAGTGCTGTCTTTGCGATCGCGCTCTTGGATCGCTTGTTCGAGTTCGGTTGAGGTCAAATCGGCTTGCCCTTGATTAATTAGCTCCTGCCGCCGTCGTCTGGCGCGTTCTTGCACTGAAGCCGTCAGGAAAATTTTCAATTCTGCATCCGGAAACACGAACGTGCCAATATCTCGTCCATCCATGACAATTCCGCCTTTACGTCCATAGGCTTGCTGACGCTTTACCAATTCGTGACGGACGATCGGCTGAGCCGCGATCGTTGAAACCTGCGCCGTCACTTCTAGACTGCGAATTTCTTGCGTTACATCTTGCCCGTTAATCCAGACTTTGAGAGCGAGAAGAGGGGATGGGGGGATGGGGCTTTGTCCTTCCCTGTCCGCTGTTCCCTGCTCAAGAATGATTTCACATTGGCTGACGAATTCAGCGATCGCGGCTTCGTCGTTGATGGCAATGTCTGATTTGAGGACAAGCCAGGTGACGGCTCGGTACATCGCTCCGGTGTCGAGATACAGCAGTCCTAGGGTTTGGGCAACTTGACGAGCAACAGTGGATTTTCCGGCTCCGGCGGGTCCATCGATCGCCAAAATCGGTTTGCGGTTCCGCAGGAGTATATTGTCAATTAGCCGAGTGGAGCCAAAATGAGCGGCGATCGCCAACAGCCCAACATCATCGACTTGTTCCAGGGGAGCCATTGTGTCTGGATGCACCAATTCCACATATTCGAGTTGCACCCTTGGCACGACGGCTAATTCGGATGCGACGGCAGCCATTAATTCTTCTCGTAAGAGCTTGCCATGCTGAAATGCTTGTGCAGCGCGTTTAAGGCTGCGATAAAGGACAATGGCTTGCGATCGCTCCTCGGTTGACAAGTAACGATTGCGCGAACTCATTGCCAACCCATCAGCTTCGCGGACAATCGGACAACCGATGATTTCCACAGGTAGATTCAAGTCTGTCATCAATCGCTTGAGAATCGCTAACTGCTGTGCATCTTTTTGACCAAAGTAGGCGCGATCGGGCTGCACAATCGACAGTAATTTGGTGACGACGGTAGCAACACCCTGGAAATGAGTGGGGCGCGATCGACCACACAGTCCGGTTATCATGGCGACTGGCGGAATCACTTGAGTCAGAACCTCGCTTACAGGGATATTTGGAGTGCCATAAAGTTCAGTGGCAGCAGGAGCAAAGAGTGCATCAACTCCTACCTGCTGACAGAGTTCCTGGTCTTTCTCCAATGTGCGGGGATAGCGTTGAAAATCTTCATGTGGCGCAAATTGCAACGGGTTGACAAAAATACTGACGACGACTAAATCATTCTCTTGTCGCGCCCGTCGAATCAAGCTCAAATGACCGGCGTGTAAAGCTCCCATCGTTGGCACGAGTCCAACGCTTAAGGGGAATGAATTGGCAATCGGATGAGTGATCCCATCCTCCATCAGCGATGTTCGTCCCGATCGACTCAGAGCCAGAAAGCACCGCAATCCAGCGATCGTAGTAAACAGGCGCACTGATCTCTCCCCCAGATTTTAGACTCAATCCTCCGCTTGTAGTGTACAAAATTCCTGTGCGACCCTGCCTTCTCTCGTTCTGAGTCTCATGCTTAGAATGCGATCGAGGGAGGCTCTACTGTATCAAGCGCCGTAGTCGTCCGGGGTCTGAGACAGATTCGATTTTCCAGCCCTGTTGAATTATCACATCTTCTAATTCTTTGGTCGCACGAAACAATAGCACATTCGGCTCGGTGTGGAGCGGTTCCAGATCAGGCGATTGACTGATACCGTAAATTCGGACGTTCTCTTTGAGTTTATAGCTGAGAGAAAGTAAGTCACCCATGTTGGTAAAGTCATTGCCTGTGTTGCTAGCGAGGACGGGAGAGGTATTTTCTGCTTCCGCATTGACCAAATGAACAACTCTAGCATTGAAGTAGCTTAAATCTTTACTCCACCAGCTTTCGGCTTGGGCACTGGCGGTAATAGAAATGAGGCTGCTGGTGAAGACGATCGCCAATATCCAGCGATAAAGTTGTTTGCCTGTGGAAAGTCCGACGGATAGAAAATAGGCGACGGCTAATTGAATGCCGGGATAGCAAGAAATCAGGTAACGGCTCACTGCCGATCGCTTCCCGCCAATGACGACATCTGGAATCGCCAATAGCAGAAACGGCACTAGCACAGAGGTCAAAACAAATAGCCCTGCGGCTTTTGGCGTCCGACGATACACGACATATCCGGCAGCAAAAATCAGTAAGACAAAGGGACTCCGCAGCAGATAGGTAACAGGATTCTCAAAACCAAAATCCAGATCGATGAACAGGGAGGTAAAGCTGAGCGTCCAAAGTTTGAGCAGATAGAGTATCCCTACGGAAGCGCGTGTCCAATCGGTTGTAGCGGAGGCGCGTTGGTGGTTATCGAGCAATACGAGAATCCAGGGAATATAAAGAATGAGGGCGATCGCGATCGCGCTTACAAAATAAACTGGCGATCGTAACCGCCATGCCCAGGGGAGGAACGTGGCTGATAGCGTTCTTCTCAGTTGGGGTTCAGCAATGCCTTCAGGATCACTGTCCTGCTTCTGAGCCAGACTCATCAACAGCACATAAGCCCCTTGTCCAACAACAGTTAGCGCAAAGAATGGGTGAGTGTAGAGTCCGATCGCCACGCTCAAGGCATACAGTCCCCAGTGTTGCCAGGTCGATCGACGGACTGCTCTCACGAGAAGCCAACTGCTGCCAATGACGATCGTTGTAAGCAGCCCATATTGACGAGCGGTTTGAGCAAACAGGATATCAAACGGAGAAAGGGCTAATAAGGCTGTTGATAGCAAAGCTGCCAGTCGGAAGGCAAACAGTTCCATCGCTAAGCCATACATCAAAGGCAAACTGAGCAAACTCAGGAATGCAGGCAAACTGCGTGATGCCGTCAAGGAACCGCCAAACCATTGCATCCATTGCCGCGCCATCAAAAAATAAAGGGGAGGATGCTGCGGATCTTCGGTTCTCAAGGAATAAATCGTATCTGCCACCGTACTTCCAGGTTTGATCTGTTGGAATTTTTGGAGTTCTGGAGCCGGAAAGAATTTGTTCTGAAACAGTTCGGTGTCAATTTCTTGACGAGTGAAGCCTGCTGCCCGCATGGAGGTATAGACTTCGTCGTGCCAATAGACTTTGCGATCGAGGTTCACAAACCGGAAGCAAACGCCAAGGACGATCGCCGCAATCAGCAGTCCTTTCAACCAAGCTGGGGATACCCGATCTTGCACCGTTTAACCCTCACTCTTAATACTTGTGTACTATAGCTTGTAGGAGGTGGTCGTCTGGTCGATATACCACTGAGGGCAAGCCGACGATGAAAGGTGAGAACAAGTTCCCCTTTTTTCGGAGCAGTCGATCGATCCTCACAGCAAGTGATGGACTTTATGTTAAGCAAAAGTTAGAAAAATGTTAAGAGGAGATTTTATGAGAAGTCGCGTTATGGGTGGGGGCGAACCGCTGTTCTCTGTACATAGATGGGTGGATGGGGGATGGGGGG
>JAAUSF010000259.1 GCA_012033255.1 Cyanobacteria bacterium RU_5_0 | reverse complement strand
TTAGTCCAAACTCAAGTAGAAAGATTCCACCTGTAAATTTTTGTTGATTTTGCCATCGGTCGGGGCAGACCCACATGTCGCCATCAGTAGGGGCAGACCCACATGTCGCCATCGGTAGGGGCAGACCCACGTGTCTGCCCTCTCAACCGGGGCAACCACGCCGGGATTGCCCCAACGCCACGCCATCCATACAACAGAAAATTTACAGGTGGGAACTTTTCAAATATCCGCCTTGAGTTTTTTAGCCGTCTAATTTTTTCTGAAGCAACTGATTTGTGAGCTTCGGGTTTGCTCGTCCGCCCGTCTCTTTCATGACTTTGCCAACAAAGAAACCAAGCAGATTTTTCTTGCCGCCGCGATATTTTTCGAGTTCAGATGGATGCGCCGCCAGAACTTTTTCGATCGCCTCCTCAATCACACTCGGATCAGATACCTGAATCAAGCCTTTCGCTTTGGCAATCTCTTCGGCTGAACCCCCTTTCGTCAACAATTCGGGTAACAGTTCTTTGCCTGCGGCATTGCTGATCATGTCCGATTCGATCAGTTTGATCATGGCTGCCAAGCTATCAGGGGTGAGCGCAATGTCAGTGATGTTCAGTTTTTCTTTGTTGAGATAGGCACTGATGTCGCCCATGATCCAGTTAGCAGCGAGTTTGGGGCTGGCTCCAGCCGTCACAGTCGCTTCAAAGTATTCCGCGATCGAGCGATCGTCTGTCAATACCCGCGCATCATATGCCGAGAGTCCCAAATCATTCTCGTAGCGATGACGCTTCTGTGCTGGGAGTTCTGGAAGTTCCGCTTGCCAAGTCGTGAGTTGGGCTTTGGAGACTTCGATCGGTCCCAAATCGGGTTCTGGGAAATAGCGGTAATCGCTAGAGCCTTCTTTAGTACGCATACTGATAGTACGCTGCGAACTTTCGTCCCAGAGGCGTGTTTCCTGAATAATCCGCTCACCCGATTCAACTGCCTCAACTTGCCGCTCAATCTCGTAGTCGATCGCCTTCTGAATGGCACTGAAGGAGTTCATATTTTTGATCTCCACCTTCGTGCCAAACTTCTCAGCCCCGACCAAACGCACAGAAATATTCACATCACAACGCAGCGATCCTTCTTGCATATTGCCATCGCTGACACCCAGGTATCGCACAATCCGCCGCACCTCCTGAGCATACTCCGCTGCCTCTTGACCCGATCGCATATCTGGCTCCGAGACAATTTCGACGAGCGGAACACCCGCCCGGTTGTAATCCACCAGAGAATAAGTAGAACCAGAAAGCCGAGTCTCGTTCCGAGAGGCTCCGCCAACGCTGCCGCCATGCACTAGTTTTCCGGCATCTTCTTCCATATGTAAGCGCGTGATGCCGATTTTCTTGCGAACAGGATTGCCATCCGCATCAACAATTTCAATTTCTAACCACCCTTGCTGGGCGATCGGCAGGTCATACTGCGAAATCTGGTAGTTTTTGGGCAAGTCTGGATAGAAATATTGCTTGCGATCGAACTTGCTGTAAGGGGCGATCGTGCAGTTTAGCGCCAGTCCAGCCTTGACCGCATACTCTAATACTTTTTCATTCAGAACGGGCAACGTTCCTGGTAATCCCATGCAAACCGGATCAATGTTGGTATTGGGATCGGCTCCAAACTGAGTAGAGCTACAGGAGAAAATTTTGGTTTCCGTACTGAGTTGACAGTGGGTTTCCAGCCCAATGATTGCCTCGTACTTCGTTTTAGTGGGAGTCGCAGTAGTCATAAAAGTGTCGGAAGTGTCGAAAAATAACGTCGGCGCGACAGTTGGCTCCATTGTAAAGGATAGAGAATCGAGACGCGATAGCCGCTTCCCGAACATCATCCTTATCCTTCATTTCTCAGTCCTGAATAATGGTAGGCTCTAAATAAATGCTGTGTATGGACTCTATATGAAATTTGAGTTACTGAAATTGGGAGGGATCTGTCCGATGAAACGATTGGTTGGTGTGATCATGGCATTGGGGTTAGCGATCGGTTGCCTGGGCTGGCTGACACCTCAATCTACAATGGCAGCTAACTTGGGTAGTCTGACGTTCAACGCATCACCCACGTTGGCAGCAGAAGTCCGGAATGCGGTGGATGCTAAGCTTGCCACGGAATTTGGTAAGAAGATTGACTTGAACAATACTAATGTCCGGGCTTTCATGGAATATCCAGGCTTGTATCCAACGTTGGCTCGTGTCCTTGTCAGCAATGCACCATTTGAGGAAGTTGAGGAGGTGCTAGATATCCCCGGTTTAACTGACCGTCAAAAGCAGGTGTTGCAAGCGAACTTCAGCAACTTTACCGTCACTCCGCCAGAAGATGCACTGGTAGAAGGAGGCGATCGCTTCAACAATGGTATTTATCGCTAGGGGTTTTAATGCCTGAGGACTGAAGTAAGGTATCAGTTTTCAGTTTTAAGTGCTGAATGTGGAGGATACGGCTCAACGTCCTTTGTGCTGTTTCTCCCTCAGTTCTTAGCACTCAAGCCTCAAGAAATACTCGCTCCCTGTCGGGTTATGTTTGCCTCTTGCTGGCAGCAACTCGACCCATAGCAATCAGGGGGCGATTTTTGCTATTCAGTGGAAGAAGCCTGTGCCGAACTTAAATTTGCCCGATCGAGTTGACGTCCTGATTGTTGGTGGAGGGGCGGCTGGTTTGTATGCGGCTCTTTGCCTCCCTGAGCATTTTCGGGTGGGGTTAATCACCAAAGACACACTTTCGTTATCGGCAAGTGATTGGGCGCAGGGTGGTATTGCGGCAGCGATCGCCCCTGACGATTCTCCCGTGTTGCATATCGAAGATACGCTGAAAGCAGGCGCAGGGTTATGTGAGTTGGAGGCGGTCAAACTCCTGGTAGAGCAAGCTCCCCGTTGCGTACAAGCCTTAGTAGAGATGGGAGTCGCGTTCGATCGCCACGGAGATGCGCTTGCTCTCACGCTAGAGGCGGCTCATTCGCGGCGGCGTGTTCTTCATGCGGCGGATACCACAGGTCGGGCGATGATCATAACCTTAAAGGCACAGGTGTTGGATCGTCCTAATATTCAGGTCTTTCCTCAGACCTTTGTGCTGGATTTGTGGATGGAGGGCGATCGGTGTCAGGGGGTGAGCCTGGTTTACCAGGGAGAAATTGTTTGGCTGCAAGCAGGAGCGATCGTTTTGGCAACGGGCGGCGGCGGTCAGGTGTTTGCTCAGACTACGAATCCAGCCCTTAGCACAGGTGATGGTGTCGCTTTAGCATGGCGAGTTGGGGCACAATTGCGAGATTTAGAATTTGTTCAATTCCATCCCACCGCTTTAACCAAACCCAATGCTCCCCGGTTTCTAATCAGTGAAGCCGTCCGGGGTGAAGGCGCACATTTGGTAGACGATCGAGGATACCGATTCGCGTTCAATTACCATCCCGCAGGCGAACTCGCTCCTAGAGATGTCGTGAGTCGTGCCATCTTCAGTCACCTGCAACGCACCGCACCTGATCCCGCAACAGCGCACGTCTGGCTCGATCTCCGTTCCATGCCTAGTGAAACCATTCGTTACCGCTTCCCCAATATCATTCGAGTATGTCAACAATGGGGCATAGATGTATTCCATGACCCTATTCCCGTTGCTCCAGCCGCTCATTACTGGATGGGAGGCATCACCACCGACACCCTCAGCCGCACCACGATCGCCAATCTCTATGCTGTTGGAGAAACCGCTAGCACGGGAGTCCACGGAGCCAACCGCCTTGCCAGCAACGTCCCTGCCATCGAATGCCTCGTCTTCGGCGCACAACTCGCCTCCCTCCCCATCCCCCCATCCCCCCATCCCACCTCCGACCT
>JAAUSF010000016.1 GCA_012033255.1 Cyanobacteria bacterium RU_5_0 | reverse complement strand
AAAACCGTTGCATGGTTTGTTCAATCTCAGTGGGGTAGGATTGCATCATTAAGGGGAAACGGTGAGGGTTGCCTTTAGCCTATCACTCTCCTCCTTAACTCTCCGGTCTTATTTTGTTCCTATTCCTAAGAGTGTTAGGGTTAGGGAAAGTACGCTTGCTCCATAGTCCTAGTTCCATAGTCCTAGAAAGTCTTACCATGTTTCAGCGTTTCTTAATCTGCACTGAACTCACAGATGGCTTGCAACGGTTGGTTAACTTTGTACCAAGTTTAGCGGCGGCAGGTGCCCAGAAAATTATATTTCTGCACACCATACCACTATCTGAGGATCAGGCAGTTCCACGGGTTGATCAGGCAGAACTTGATGCCGTCCGCGATCGCCTCTCGGTAGCTCAGGACAACGTTCCAGAAGACATAGAGGTGCAAGTGGAGGTACAAGTTGGTAGACCCGTCGATCGCATCCTCAACACTGCCAAGACCTATAAAGCTGATCTCATTATTCTAGGAACGCCAAGCCGTAGCCTCCTCAACGAGAAGCTGTTTGGCAGCACCACAATGAGTTTATGTCAGCGCGTCGCTACTGCTGTTTTAATTCTTCGACCTCAACTGCTCTTCACATACACCATTGAAGAATTGGATTTGCGCTGCCGTCACCTGTTCCGCCATCTTCTGATTCCCTATGATGGCAGTAGAGCGGCGAACTATCTCATTGAACGGATCAAGCAATATGCTCAAGAGCGCCCCTCTCAAGTACTCAAAGAATGTTCACTGTGTTGGGTTGTGGAAGAAGGAGGACGCTTCCCTCGCGCGAATGTTGTGGAAGAAGCGAAGGCAAAACTGCAAGCCGTCAAAACGGAGTTAGAAGCGTTAGGTCTGAAAGTCGGTGCTGAGGTGTTTCGGGGAGAGCCGATCGTGGAAGTCTTGAAGGCTGGACAGGAGCATGATATCAGCGCCATCGCTTGCTCTTCTGATAGCTTAGGCAAGCTCATTGAGTGGTCATCTCCTAGCTTTGCAGGCGAAATCTTACGCCGGAGTTGGCAGCCTGTTATCTACTTCCCACCCGCCAAACCTTAGCAAATTTCCAGAATTCTCGTGGGATGGGCACCTTGCCCGTCGTCCACTTGTGCAAAATAAATGTGGAACAACTTATTTTGCCCATCGACCCACAACCCGTCAATTCCTTAAAACAACATGGGCATCCTATCAATTTGTCTCTTGGTATAGAGCTTCTAGCTTCAGCAAAATTTGCGGCTTGATTTCCTCCATCGCGGCTTTAAGATGTTCTTTGCTCATTGCCGCATTAGAAGCCAGTCGCGATATTTGCCCCATGCCTGCCCAATCTTGCAAAAGTTTGCACTGAGCAGAGGCGATCGAAGCAGTTAAGACAGTAGTACATCGCCGTGGATCTTCTTGAGCAAAAAACAAAATTCGATATTGCCCTGTTTGACCGAGCAACCGTGCCATTTGGCTGCCTTGATCCGTTTTTAAATCTAAGTAGCAAGGCAGCCAACGAGGTTCATGTTCCCGGTTATAAAGAACCGTTAACCACAACACCATTGGATGAGGCATTTCCAAAAACAAAAACTGGTTATACCGAGTACAAACCAGCCGCTTTTGGATTTCGCGTTGCGGAAACATCACCCACAATGTAGCAATATTTCCCTGGCTGGAGGAAAGGGGCTTGGGGAAGACAATTTCAGCGATCGGCATATTAGCAGGCCACGCTGCAATCCGGCAGACATCATTCGCCGATAACGCAACAGGATCTTTCGGATCAGGATTAACCGTCAGGCGAGACAGCGAGGCTTCGATGCGTTTGGCAATTTGCCGCCCAATTCCATAACGTTCTTCCAGGGGTTCAAAGGCTTTGAGAATTTCACCGATCGTTTGGGGGCGATCGTCTGGAGATTTGGCTAAACAACTCATTACCAGGTTTTCTAAGGCTTTTGGCACCTTCACTCCAGAATTGACTGTTTCAAAGGAGCGAGGGATCTGAAAATGGTGCGCTTTATACCATCCACCAAAGCTATGAGTATCCGCATGGAGCGGCATCCTTCCTGTAAGCATCTGGAACATCATCACACCCAAGCTGTAAATATCCGATCGCGCATCTAACTCGCGTCCTTCCATTTGTTCAGGTGACGAATAAGCCAGGGTGCCCATGAAACAGTTCGTTTGACTACTGTTTTCTGCCTGGAGCATTTTGGCAATCCCAAAGTCCAAAATTTTTACCAGTTCCCCAAGGCTTGCATCCTGGCTAACCAGAATATTGCTGGGTTTAATGTCGCGATGGACGATCGGATAGATTTCGCGATCGATTTGAATTCCGGCATGAGCGCACTGAAGCCCCAGGCAAATTTGACGAGCCAGACTCAGAAACCGGGGTATGGAGACAGGTTGCCGACTGATGAGTTCACTCAAGTTCTCGCCCTTGAGATACTCCATCACATAGAACGGAATGTCGTCCTCATCTACGCCATAATCCGTCACTCGAACAATATGGATACTCCGTTGCCCCAACTGAGCGCATGTTTTTGCTTCTCGCTCAAACCGATCGCGCATTCTCTTATTCAGGAGGGTTTGAGAGAGAAATTTGACTGCAACAGGGACTCCCCCTAATGTCACATCATCGGCTCCATACACTCGCCCCATTGAGCCTTGTCCAAGTAATCGGGCTAATTGGTAACGATTTCGTAATATGCGACCAATATTAGGGTCTGTCATCATGCGTTGGATTCCCCTGGATCAATGATCCGTAGAACACCCCCTGGGATTATGGCTGCCACCTCAACGAAAGAACTTCAACCGATTGTTAGCCAATTAGCATCTGTCTCTACGGTTATTTTAACGACTTGACGCCTCGCTCACGGCTGGCTAACTCTGAGTAGGAGGGCGGCTTCCCAAGGAAAAACGAGGCAGAATCATTAACCACGCGATCGATCTTGCATCGATCAATCCTGGTTAACCTCTATCCCTTTTTCATACTCAGAGATTGCCCAAATCCGGTAAGGATAGAAACATCTACAGGCAAGATGCCTGCGCCACAGGTCATGATTCACAATCGTTTACTGTCCCAAATAGGCTTCTAAAACTTTTGGATCGTGCTGTACTTCGGCAGGTGTACCCGATGCGAGATTACGCCCTTCTGCCAACACCCAAACGCGATCGCACAACGACATAATTACATCCATGTTATGTTCAATGACCAGAAACGTCATCCCCTCCTGGTTCCAGCGAATGATGTGATCACAAATTTGGTTGATCAACGTTGGGTTGACCCCTGCGGCAGGCTCGTCTAACAGAATCAGTTTGGGACGCACCATCAACGCTCTTGCCATCTCTAGCAGTTTGCGCTGCCCACCTGATAACGCTCCTGCATAGGCTTGCGCCATATGAGCCAACCCAACCGATTCTAGAAGCTCACTGGCTCGTTCTCGATGGTGTCGCTCTTCCCTAACAGACTGACCCGGACGAAGCCACACATTCCAGAAATTTTCACCCGTCTGATTCTGAGCCGCTAGCAGCATATTCTCCATCACTGAGAGCTTTGATAACACTCGCGCCACCTGAAAGGTTCGCACAAGTCCGCGTTGAGCAATTTGATGAGGTTGAAGGTGCTGAATCGGTTCTCCAGCAAAAATCACTTCCCCATCATTAGGACGAATAAAGTTAGACAGCAAATTGAACAGAGTGGTTTTGCCTGCTCCATTAGGACCAATCAGCCCTGTGATGCTGCCCTGCCGAACGTCGAGAGAGGCGCGATCGACGACTCTAATGCCACCGAAGTTTTTGGAGAGCGCTTTGGCTGAGAGAAGTGAAGGGAGAGGAGAGGGGGAGGGGGAGAGGGGGGGAGAAGATAGATCTGCCTCTTCTGTGCCTTTGGATCGTTCATCGACCAAGCGTCAGTTCCTCCTTTTTGCCTAAAATGCCTTGAGGACGCCAAACCATCAACCCCATGAGGAGCAACCCAATGACCATGATGCGGAATGCGTTGAGTTGAGACTCATTCAGAGGAATGATATCTTCCAAAATGAAACGAGTGATGGCTTCGTATGCCCAGAAAATAGCTGCTCCAAGCAATGTTCCGGTATTGTTTCCGGCTCCACCGAGGACAACAATCGTCCAGGCGTTAAACGTGACCAGTGGCTCAAAATTCTTCGGAAAGACAGTAGTGAGTTGCCATGCATAGAGTGCGCCTGCAATTCCGGCGATCGCCCCGCCTAGCATGAGTGATTGCAGCTTGTACCAGAAGACATTTTTCCCTAGTGCTTTTGCAACTTCTTCATCTTCGCGAATCGCCTTCAAAATTCGTCCCCACGGAGATTCTACCAACCGCTCCAGTCCCCAAAAGATCAGAGCCAATGTCACAACCGAGACAAACATCAGCCCATTTTTGGCAGGATTCTGATCATAATCATAAATGGCGCTGGCAGAAACTCCAAAAATCCATAGTCCTAAAGCCGCCAGCAGGAAATGACACACGAGCAGCAAACCGCTCGACCATGCAGACAATTTTGTCGAGACTCGTTTGGTTAGTATGTGATAAGAAACAATTACGATAGCGAATGCCGCGACTAAGAACAAGCCCAATCCCCAGTCTGGAATTGCATTAGAAGATTTCAGATGCTTGGCGATCGCCCCAATCCCAAACACCAGTATGCCCAATGATGCGACATAACCAAGTGCAGTTGGGGCACTTTTGAGCAATGCTTCGCTAGGAATATCTTTGACTTGCCTCCGTAGCCATTTCCACCACCGCCAATATCCCATTCCGACGATGAGAGTCAGCACCGCCATCATCAAAATCCGAACGGACATAGTTGGAATGAAGTTAGCCAAAGGCAACGGAAACCGTTGGATGCCAAACGTGCCACGGGTGAGCCATTGCTCGTTGAGCGCAATTAGACGGAGCAGTTCAGAAACACCAATCGTGACGATCGCCAAATAATCCGTCCGCAACCGCAGCGTTGCAAACCCAATCAACAACCCCAACAGTGCCGCCACGCCTGCCCCAACCATCGTAGCCACAATCAATGGCACACCCCTAAGGCTCAACAACACTGTCGTGTATGCGCCCAACACCATGAACGCTACGTGTCCGAAGTTAATTAATCCTGTATAACCCCATTGCAAATTCAATCCCAAACCGAAAACGGCATAGATCGCTGTAAAAATGACCAGAAAAACAATATAGCCTTGCATGATGCTTCAACAAAGACTTTTGCACAAACTCAACATTCTTGAAAAATAGCGCGTTCTGAGGGATAAGTCTAATGGAGAATAGGGAGTAGGGAATGGGGAATAGAGGGGCGAGACAGACTCAGGGGAAACTAGAGCATTTGTGTGTATACAGTAAAAGCCCCCATCCCCATCCCCTCTCATCCTTCATCCTTGTATCCTTTATCCTTCGGAGTATCGATATATGGCGAGAACAGCATCAACCATGTTGGCGTTAGGGACGCAGGCTCCAGAGTTTCAATTGCCAGATGTGGTATCTGGGGAGATGATTTCTCTGGCGACGTTTGCTGGAAAGAAAGGATTGCTGGTCATGTTTATCTGTCGGCATTGTCCTTTTGTTAAGCATATTCAAAACGAGTTAGCGAAATTGGGGCAGGATTACACGAGTCAGGATTTGGGAATTGTGGCGATCAGTGCGAATGATGCGGTGAATTATCCAGATGATGCTCCAGATAGCCTCAAGATTATGGCGAAAGAGCTAGGGTTCGTATTTCCACTGTGCTATGACGAGAGCCAGGAAACAGCAAAGATCTACACAGCCGCTTGTACCCCCGATTTCTTTTTGTTTGATGCCGATCGCCAACTCGTTTACCGAGGACAACTCGACGATAGTCGTCCAGGAAATGACAAACCTGTGGATGGACGTGATTTGCGAGGGGCGATCGATGCTTTGTTGAACGATCGATCCATTGGCGCAGATCAGAAGCCCAGCATCGGCTGCAACATCAAATGGAAGGCAGGGAATGCACCTGCTTACTTTGGTTAGTACACTGCGGCGATATGGCAACGAATAAGTAACGGATGATGACAGATGTAGCGGTTTTCAATGGCGTCCAATCCATTAACCTTATACGGGCACGGCATGCCGTGCCCCTTCGCACATCAGATTCAACTGAAAACTGTTATCTCCTCCGACCCATATACCAACGCACGAACAGTTTCTCCAATTCCACCCAAACAAACATCAGCAGACTGACACCCAAGCATATGCTGACTTCAGTTGGGGTGAGATAGTGAGTTCCAAAGAAGTTTCGTAACGGTTCAACATAAATCAGCAATAGCTGCAAAATACTGGTTAACGTGACGGCGATCAGGATGAAGGGATTGGAAAACGGATTAAGCTCAAAAGTCATGCGGTTGTTGGAGCGGATTGCCATTGCATGACCCATCTGAGCAAGGCAAAGTGTAGTGAAAACCATTGTTTTCCAGCGTTGATCGTCAGTCCCGTAAGTTGCAACCGTGTAGTGATAAGCCCAGACCATGAGGGCGATCGTGATAATCCCCAGAACAATCCCAATGCGAATCATGTATAGCCCCAATCCACGAGCGAAGATGCTTTCACTGGGGTCGTGGGGAGGGCGCTCCATCACGTCTGGTTCGGCGGGTTCAACGGCAAGTGCCAGAGCCGGCAAGCCATCAGTCACTAAGTTCATCCAGAGAATTTGTAGCGGTGTAAGTGGAACACCACCCATCGGCAGGAGCAAGGGGGATGCGGCGATCGTCAACACTTCCCCAATGTTTGACCCCAGGATGTATTTGATGAAGCGGCGGATATTCGTGTAAACGACACGACCCTCTTCAACAGCAGCCACGATCGTCGCGAAGTTATCATCAAGCAGCACCATATCGCTGGCTTCCTTGCTCACATCGGTGCCAGTAATCCCCATTGCGATACCAATGTCAGCTTGCTTGAGCGCAGGAGCGTCGTTCACGCCATCTCCGGTCATTGCGACGATTTTGCCTCGTCGCTGCAACGCTTGAACAATCCGCAGTTTGTGTTCTGGGGCGACACGGGCATAGATGCGAATGCGATCGACATGCTCTTCCAGTTCTGCCGGGTTCAGCCGCTCCAGTTCCCGTCCCGTCAAGACTTTATCCCCCGGAGCCGCAATGCCCAAGTCTTCTGCGATCGCCCGTGCCGTTAACTGGTGATCGCCCGTAATCATGACCGCCCGGATGCCTGCCGTGCGACAACGCGCCACCGCCTCTCGAACTTCAGGTCTAGGCGCATCCAGCATATCAATCAACCCTAGCCAGATCATGTCTTGTTCAGTGGTTTCACTGGCGGCTTCGGGGGGAATTTCTTCCAGTGGCTTATAAGCAAATCCCAAGACTCGCAATCCTCGGCTTGCCAAATAGTTGTTCTGTTCCAGAATTCGATTCCGTTGTTCCTCTGTCAGTGTCTCAACCGGATCGCCGACCTGAACCTGTTGACAACGCTCTAAAACTAGTTCAGGGGAACCTTTGCAAAAAAGGATGAAGGATGAAGGATGAGAAATGAAAGAGAGGGGATGATCATTTGTCCTTCTGCTGTCCGCCTTCAGCATTTCCACGATCACGCTCATCCGTTTGCGTTCCGAGGTGAAGGGAAATTCCGCAACGCGAGGAAGCTGATTTGCCAAACGATCGCGCAACATTCCTGCTTTTGCAGCCACAACTAGCAAGGCTCCCTCGGTTGGATCACCCAAGATCACCCATTCGCCTTTCTCCTTTTGCAAGGCAGCATCGTTGCATAGAACACTAGCGAGTAATAACGCTTGTAGATCGGGGAAAGATGGGGGGTGAAAAGTGGGGATGGGGAGGTGGAAAGTGGGGATGGGAGGGTGGAGAGTGGGGATGGGGGTCGGAGAGTGGGGATAGGGGGTGGAGGAGTCAGAGGAGATGGGGAAGAATTCGCCTTCCGGGGAATAGCCTTCTCCGGTCACATGGAATGAACCTGCGATCGGATGAACCGATTGCACGACCATTTTGTTTTGGGTAAGGGTGCCCGTTTTATCGGAGCAGATGTTAGTGACGGAGCCAAGCGTTTCAACCGCAGGGAGTTTGCGGATCAGGGCATGGCGGCGCACCATCCGTTGAGTGCCGAGGGCAAGTGTAACGGTGATGACAGCCGGTAAGCCTTCTGGAACAACGGCAACTGCCATGCTCAAGGAGACTTCTAGCAAATCCCGAAATTGGCCCATGCCAGCAACGATTAAGCCACCAATGACCACGATCGCTACCAAAATCAGCGACCCCGATACCAGTGTGCGGCTCAGCTGATCCATGCGCTTTTGCAGGGGCGTGGGTTCTGCCTGCACAGACTGAAGCAACGTGGCAATCTTGCCCAGTTCAGTTCGCATTCCCGTATTTGTGACTAATACGGTACCTCGTCCCTGTACGACTTCCGTGCCTTGGAAAACCAGGTTAATCCGATCGCCCAATGCCGTATCATCTGGTAGTTCGATCAGGGCTTGCTTATTGATGGCATGAGCTTCCCCTGTAAGCGCCGCTTCCCGGACTTGTAAATTTGCCGTTTCCAACAAGCGACCATCCGCCGCCACCTGCACGCCTGCTTCTAGTTGAATCACATCCCCAGGAACAAGTTCTTTGGCATTGATCTCTCCGATTCTGCCATTACGAATCACCCTGACTCTAGGAGACGCCAGATTCTTGAGTGCCGCCAATGCTTTCTCCGCTCGACTTTCTTGGACGTAACCCAGAATTCCATTGAGGATAACGATCGCTAAGATGGCGATCGTATCTTTGAAAGGAATATCCCCCTTCGCCATTTTTTCCTGGAAATCTAACAGATCCAGCACTCCTGAGATGATCGCCACCGCAATCAGCATGATCAGCATGATGTTCTTGAATTGATCCAATAAGATGCTCCAAGAACTGCGACCACCCGTTTCCTCCAGTTCGTTCAGCCCATATTCGGCGTGTCGATTTGCAATCTGTTCGGGCATTAACCCAATTTGACGATCGCTCTGAAGGAGTTCTAGCGCTTTGTCCATCTCGATTGTGTGCCAGGACAGAGCTTGCTCAGGTAGAATCTCGTTAGTCATGAATTCGTTCTATTAGGGGAGGGTGTACCGTAAAACGTGCGCCGTATGATGATCGTAGTGCCTACTGAAAAGGCTTGACTGAGTTCGCAATAGATCTAAGGATTAAGAGCTAGGGATCAGGAATTAGAAGTTAGGGATCAATCAGTTAGCCGTATGAACTGATAGTTAAATAACTCCTAGCTGAATGATTGATCACAATGGGTTACAAAATAAACTGGGCGATCGCAACGGCGGCTCCATCTTGCTCGACATCAGGAGCAACCCAATGAGCAACCGCTTTCACATCATCAGGAGCATTGCCCATTGCCACACCCACACCCGCATATTCAATCATTTCTAAATCATTGAAGTTATCACCGATCGCCATCACATTTGCCGCTTGGAGTCCTAATACCTCTTCAGCCAAATAGCGCACTGCCGTTCCTTTATTAACAAGCGGATGGGTGGCTTCAAAGAAAGTAGCGACGGATTTCGTGAAATAGAGCTCAGCCGGGGTATAACGCTGGCGCAGCGAGGACAACAAATGATCGATCATGGCAGATTGCTGACTGAGTGCCAAGATTTTAGTTGGTTCCTGGGCTAAAACCTGCCGCAAATCGCCTACCGGAATGATTTCAATATTCGATCGGGCGGCATATTCCTGAGATTCAGAAGTCATTTCCCGAATGTAGAGGTGATCATCAATGTAGCAGTGAATTGCAATCAAATCCTGTAGTTCTGGTTGTTCCAAGTCATCCAACAATCGCATTGCATAGTCCTTGGGAATCGTCAGGTGCCGATGCACAGTCCCCGTTGCCGGATCTTTGATCAACGCCCCTTGATAAACCATCAGCGGGAGGGTCAAGCCTAATTCTTCGTGAAACCGGAGCGCAGAGCGATACATCCGCCCCGTCGCGATCGCCACTTTCACTCCCTTCGATCGGGCCGCTTGGAGCGTTTCCTTCACCGCAGGCTGAAACTGATTCGACATCCCGACCGTCGTACCATCCAAATCAATCACAAGAAGCTGGATCTTCTTCACTTCAGAGACGCTTGCCGTCTGGGATGCTGCATTCTCTCCCACTCTCGTCGATCGCTCCTGCATCATGTTTCCTATCAGGTAGGTATTAGGTGAAAATTGGTGCAACCTCCTATATCCTACCTCCCTCTTCTCATCCCCTTATCCCTTCTCTCTTCTCTCTTACCTCATCCAACGGTCAACCGCACACATTAGAATAGCTTCATTATGCAATGTGCAACTTCTTCAAGTCTCTTGTGGGATGGGCATCCCGCTCGTCCAGCCGAGGTAGGCATCTTGCCTGCTCCACAAGACCTTAAGCTGACAGCCACAACGCTGCACATCGCGTTTCATTGGTAAACTAAAGCACTTACACTACTCATCACTGATTGACTACATCATGGTTTGGCCCTTTAAGCCCCGCTTTCGCAAACAGATCGCCCGAATCGAGATTTCCGGAGTTATTGCTGGAGCAACTCGTAAACACGTTCTGGAAGCCCTAAAGACGATCGAAGAACGAAAATTTCCGGCACTGCTGCTTCGGATTGATAGCCCTGGTGGTACAGTGGGCGACTCCCAGGAAATTTATAGCGCCCTAAAGCGATTGAATGAAAAAATTAAAATTGTTGCCAGTTTTGGCAATATTTCTGCTTCTGGCGGTGTCTACATTGGCATGGGCGCACAACACATCATGGCAAACCCTGGCACGATCACAGGAAGCATCGGCGTGATCTTGCGTGGCAACAACCTGGAACGCCTGCTTGACAAAGTTGGCATCTCTTTCAAGGTAATCAAATCGGGTCCATATAAAGATATACTGGCGTTCGATCGCGACCTTACTGAACCCGAACAAACCATTCTCCAAGAACTGATTGATACAAGCTATCACCAGTTTGTTCAAACGGTTGCCGAAGCAAGAAAGCTAACCGTGGACGCAGTACGGAGTTTTGCAGATGGACGAATTTTTACCGGACAGCAAGCTGTAGAGTTGGGCGTTGTCGATCGCCTCGGCACCGAAGAAGATGCCCGTCGCTGGGTCGCTGAACTCGCAGGACTTGACCCTGACAAATCCCAATGCTACACCCTAGAAGAGCGTAAGAGTTTCCTTAGTCGCTTCCTCCCTGGACGAGGGCAGCTAGACTCAACTATGCTCGACTCAAGGCTATTGGAACTTGGAGCCAACTGGCTAGAATTTGAACTGTCTACCAGTGGCTTACCTCTATGGCTATATCGACCCTAATTATGGGAGCAGGGGACAGGAAGCAAGAGTAAAAAACTCCGGTATACAACTCCTATCCCCCAATCTCTAACCTTTAACCCCCTAAACTAAAAACTGAAAATGCAAAAGGAGGATCGTGAACGTGGGCTGGAAAGTGCGGGCAATTCGGGGGGCGACAACCGCCTCAGAGAATTCGGTGGATGCCATTCGAGAAGCCGTGATCGAACTGCTAGACCACTTGGAACACCACAACCCAATTGACCCGGATGATATTGTCAGCGTCACTTTCTCCGTCACTCGCGATCTAGATGCTGTCTTTCCAGCCTCGATCGCCCGTGAACGCCCCCATTGGCAACATGTTCCTCTCCTAGATGTGCAGCAGATGCACGTTGAAGGTAGCCTCGATCGCTGCATCCGTTGTCTAATTCACATCAACACCCTCGATCCCTACGATAAACTCCATCACTCCTACCTCCGTCAAGCCAAGCATCTACGACCAGATTGGAGCATGGCGACGGTGGGGGATTAAGGAATGAAGAATAAAGAATGAAGAATGAAGAATGAAGGATGACTCATCTCCCCATCCCCCCATCTCCCCATCTCCCCATCCCCCCATCATCTCCCTCCCAAAACTGCCTCCACGATCGACTCGGTTCCGTATCGAATGACATCCGTGCAGGGGAGTCCGGTTTCCTGGTGGGCTTGATCGATCGCCTGGTGAGCTTCTGTGTCGCTGAGATGGAAGGTGTTGAGGGCGATCGCGGCAACTCGGATTGGGGCGAATGAACCACCGGCGGAGGCGATCGTTTCGTAAACCTGAATTGCTTTCTTGAGTGGCGGAATGGCGACATGGGGAAAGTTGTGGATATGAGTCTGTCCGGCTCGATGCACAAGGACTAAATGAGTGGGCTGAGAGCCGCGCAGCAAAGGCAATGTTGCGGTAGAAGCGGGGTTCATTAGTGATCCTTGCCCTTCAATGTGCAGTACATCATGATTCATGCCATGCTTCAACGCCATGCGCTCGATCGCACCAGAGGCAAAATCCACTCGCACGGCATCTAATGCCACGCCATCATGCCCAAGCATCAGTCCTGTCTGCCCTGTTGCGAGAAAGCGCGATCGTAAGCCTCGCTGAAGGCAAGCTTTATGGAGTTCCAGGCTAGTAGACATTTTGCCAACGCTCATGTCTGTGCCTACTGTTAAGATTCGCAAACAGGGCAGAAGTCGCGCCTGACCACTGCCTACAGTCAATCCGGTTGGTTCGCGCCGCACATCCCAAATCCACTGGCTCAATTGCAGTTGCGCTTTCAGTTCCGGATCATTTGCCATTGGCGTATGCAGCCCATTCACGACGGATAACCCTGCCGCAACGCCTTGTTTGACCTCCTGCCACCACGCATCCGGTAACGCGCCTCCAGAGGGAGCAATGCCGATCGCCAATACGGTTGGTTTGTAGGGCAATGCCTCCATGACTGATGACACGATCGGCACATTTCGCGGGATTTTAGTCAATTCTGGCAGTGATTGACCCGCGCATTCGTAATCAATGACCGCCACGATGGGAATCTCACTGTAGCGCAGCATTGAGATCCCCGTTTTGCCTCTAGAACGTTGAGTGCCTTCATGGAGGAGAAGAGCAATGCGATCGGTGGCGGTTAGCATAGGTGAAGGTGATTGGGAAGGGGGAAGGGGGAATGGGGAATGGACACCCTGCGCGACTTGGTTGCTGTCAGCTTAATTTCTGGTGGAGTAGGCATCTTGCCTGCCCTATCTGAACGGGCGAGACGCTCACCCCACAAGCGATGTAAAGAAGTTGCACGGTGTAGTAATTGGTAATCGCGACAAACCTTCAATTACCCTATCACCCATCGCCCATTCCCGATTGAACGACTCCCAATCCTGGCAGGTCATTTGGAACCAAGCGTCCATTCTGCATCGTAGCGCCAGAGAATGGATCGTCAATTAAGTTCAGGTGGCTGTCTAAGTCTAGGTAATCGGCAAAGGGAGCGAGTTGGGCGGCGGCAGTATTGGAGAGGGACGTGTCAGAGTAGCAGCCGAACATGATTTGTAGTCCGCAGGCTTGAGCCGTGTGTACCATTCGCAATGCCTCGGTCAATCCACCGGCTTTCATAAGTTTGATGTTGATGCCGTGAACTCGATCGGCTAACAACGGGATATCTCGGCTGGCAAAGCAACTCTCGTCTACGAAAATTGGCAATGGAGACTTGTGATAGAGCGCAGGTAGGTCATATTCTTGCCCTTTGGGAAGGGGTTGTTCGATGTAGGTGATCCCTTGATCGGCTAGCCAATGGCTCATCACAATTGCCTCTTCCAAACGCCATCCTCCATTTGCATCGACGCTAATCTTGGCATCTTGAGGAGCGACAGCTTGCACGGCAGTGAGCATCATTCGATCGGCTTCAATTCCTTCTCGATTGCCTAGCTTCACTTTGACCGCTTTGACAGGGGTAGCCTGTAGCCAATCCAGCATTCGTTGCTGAGCCGCTTCCGGAGAACTGATGCCGATCGTCACGGAGGTGGGCACGATGCGAGTGCGATCCAACCCCCATAACCGCCAGAGGGGAAGCCCAACTCGCTTGCCCATCCAATCCCACAAGGCTAAATCTAGAGCGTTACGAGTGGCTGAGAGAAGGTTCATTGAAGCGAGAAGGGCTTCAATGGGTTGGCGATCGAATGGGGTCAATAGTTCCAGTAGGGGAGCTAGCTTTTGGAACTGGGTGGCGATCGTTTCCGTCGTTTGAGGGTGACTCCCTACGGAAAAAGGAGAGGCTTCTCCCCATCCTTCAATTCCGTCTTGTTCAATTTTGAGCCAGAGGTTGATAGACTGAGCCGATGTGCCTCGGCTAATCGTTAGGGGAACCCGTTTATGGACGGTGAATTGTTCAACCTGAATCCGCATGATGACTCCCTCAAACTAAATAAATCCATCTTGCTGTACTGTAGACGTGATATGATTCCCTCTAAAATTTGTGAACCTTAATCGAAGGGCTTAGCCGCAAAACATTAGTGTTTTTTGTTACTTCGCTGGCGTGGGTGGTGATGTTAGCGCGTGGTGTAGAGGAGAGTACACTCAATGAAGTTGTCAGTTGTTATTCCATGTTTCAATGAGCTAGGAACGATCGGTCAAGTGATTCAAGCGGTTAAAGCGTCTCCTGTGAAAGAACTGGAGATTATTGTAGTAGATGATTGTTCAACCGATGGAACACGAGAATTACTTCGTTCAACGCTAGAAATTGAAGTCGAGCAAGTGATTTATCATTCTAGAAATCGTGGGAAAGGGGCAGCATTGCGGAGTGGCTTTTCTGCGGCTACTGGGGATGTGGTAATCGTGCAAGATGCCGATTTAGAGTATGACCCCCAAGAGTATCCGCTGTTGCTTAAACCAATTCTAGATAACAAGGCGGATGTGGTATATGGCTCTCGGTTTATGGGCAGTCAGCCACACCGAGTCGTCTATTTTTGGCACATGGTTGGAAACAAATTTTTGACTCTACTCTCGAATATGTTTACGAATATCAACCTGTCGGATATGGAAACCTGCTATAAGGCATTTCGACGAGAGGTGATTCAGTCAGTTCGGATTGAAGAAAATCGGTTTGGCTTTGAGCCAGAAATTACGGCAAAGGTTGCCAAAAAGGACTGTCGGATTTACGAAGTTGGGATTTCCTACTATGGACGTACCTATAAAGAAGGAAAGAAAATCGGTTGGAAGGATGGTTTCCGTGCTATCTACTGTATCTTCAAATATAACCTTTTCCGGTAGCTCAAAGGAGAATTCAAATATCCTCTGAAGATACTAGTAGTCTGTCATTTTTGTTTTGCGGGGTGCAGGGGTGAAACCCCTGCGTGGGGGCAACGCTCCCACCCCCCCATTACCCATCAAATCTTGCTTGACAAAGCACTAGTCTTTCTGCTGTAGGTGTATGATGCTGAGTCTTAGGAAAGGAAGCCATTTATTATACGGATTGCTGGTTGCCCTGATTGTCATTCTTTCTTTCCGAGAATTCTCTGCGTTCCTGACTCCTAATCTCAATTCTGACCATGCGATTCATATTTTAATGGCGTATGATCTCGAATTGCCCGATGATCTGTATTTTTGGGGACAAAATCGGCTTGGTAGCCTATTGCCCATTCTCAGCCATCTAGTGTTGACGATCGCCCCTATCCAACCCGTGATTATAGTTTCGATCGTTGGATATGCATTGCTATTAATTGGATTTTTTGCGTTTACAAGCCTCTTTAAGAACGCTCTGCTCAAGCTCATTTTTGCGCTAATTTGGTTTTTGCCATTGCAACCTTTTAACGAACTCAATGTTATTTCTCAGCCTTATGGACCGCAAATAGCCGCGATCGGGGTTGCAGTTGCCCTGACTAATCGATTTCTGACTCAATCCACGAGTGGGTTTCGGCGGCAAATTTTAATCGCGGGTATCACTGCCAGTCTGTTCATTAGCCTTTGGGTATCGGATTTCTCTGCCCTTACGATTCTGATTTTTGGCATTGTTGTTCTGATATCGCTCTATAAGCAAAATGCCGCTAGCAACGCTAAGTTCTTTAGCTTAAAGCGATTGGGGTTAACTCCAGTTGATTTAATTAATCTAGCAATCGTTTCAGTGATAGGCATGGCGTTCATTCTCTATGCTAAAGACAATGCTTCAGGGCGATCGACTTCTTACGCGACTTTCAATACCTGGTGGGAAATCCAATTTATTCTCGATAAGCTTCTGAATTCTTTTATAAACACGATTACCTTTAAGGGTAATTGGTTCTTAGGAATTCATGCCATTCTGGTTATAATTCTAATTTTTTATGTTAGCTATCTCAGCTTAATCAAACGCCGAGAAGAACCATTTACTGTATCTCAATGGACATACCTATTTTTCGCTAATGCAACCATCGGCATGATCCTGCTAGTTTGCCTTTATTGGGTCTACCGAAATGGAGTGAACTTTAGGTATTTCACGATCGTTTATGTATCTTTCTGGTTAGCTGCATTGTTTTTTGCTCAAGGGTTGAATGGCACAACGGCAAAGCGAATGAGCTTATTTCTATTGATCATTGCGATCGTTTCCACGTTATCGATGCATTCTCGCGTATTTGCATTCGATCGAGGGGTTCTCTCTAAAATTCAGCAACTTCAACCGATTCAAACCTTGGGCAAAGCGGGATTTATTGGCGACTACTGGACATCCTACATTCTCTGCACAGTGAATCCGGCTCAACTCAACTGCACCCCCTATGATCGAAAAGGATTCACGCCATGTTTGCAAGATCCGGAAACTCAAGAACAGGTGGGTCGTACTCGCTGTCGTCGCTGCATTCGTAAAGTTCTCAATTCAGAAAGTATTTATCTAATTCGAGAGAAGTGGTTGGGTGCGTTTCCTGACCAAATTCAACAGTTTAAAACCTGCTTGGTTAAAGCTGGGGAGCCAATCAAATTAAGCGGTTATACAGTTGCACCTTATCGAAAACGTCCAGAATAACAGCAGTTTTGATAGTTCGATATCTCCAGTAAATTGCCATCTGGATCGCGAATATAAATAGAGTTAATTGCCCCCATTGCTCCTGTCCGTTGCACAATTCCTGCTTCAATTTTGACCTCACAAACGTTACAGTGATCAATGACTTGGGTTAGTGGAAGCTCAGTAATCAAACATAGGTCGGCTGAACCAGGAGTTGGATGCTGTGCTTTTGGCTCAAATTCGTTGCCTGCTTGATGTAAATTCAACTTTTGTTGCCCAAATTGTAAGGCTTTTCGATTATCACCAAACGTAATAATCTGCATTCCTAAAACCGTAGAGTAAAATTCACACGTTGCTTCGATATCTTGTACTGTCAAAACAAGATGGTCAATTCGATCGATTTTCATAAAATTGATTAGGAGATTCATGGGAGGGCGGCATGACTCGACTAGGTATAACCCGATTAGAGATAACGCGATTAAAACAATTACAGCGATTTGTGGTTACGGCAGATCAGATGAGCAAGATTGAAGCTCGTGTGTTTGATGCTGGAATGCCAGTTGCGGCGCTAATGGAGAAAGTTGGTGGGATATTAGCTCAACGAATTCAATCGTTGTATCCTCTTGGGCAAAAGCCCTGTGTCGGTATTTTAGTGGGTCCCGGACATAATGGAGGCGATGCATTGGTGGTAGCGCGGGAGTTGCATTTGGGTGGCTATGCGGTCAAGCTCTATCAACCGTTTGCCAAAATGAAAGACTTGACTGCCAGCCATGCTCAATATGCAGTGAGTCTGGGAATTCCTCGATTTGAACAAATTGAGCCATTAGCGGCGTGTGATGTGCTGGTTGACGGGCTGTTCGGGTTTGGTTTGACTCGATCGCTCGACGGGTCGATCGCCTCCGTTGTAGACCAACTCAACCAGTGGACTCAACCGATTTTAAGTATTGATTTACCTTCAGGGTTGCACACAGATACCGGAGCCGCCTTGGGTACAGCGATTCAGGCGACACGCTCGTTTTGTTTGGGGCTATGGAAACGGGCATTTCTCCAGGAGCAAGCCTTGGAATATATTGGTCAGGCGGAATGGATCGATGTTGGGCTACCGCTAGCCGAGGTGGAAGCGGTTCTGGGAGTGCCAGCGATTCAACGAATTACGCCGCAGATGGCGATCGCCTCCCTGCCCCTTCCCCGTCCGGCAACGACGCACAAATACAAGCAAGGACATTTGTTGTTGATCTGTGGGTCTCGTCGCTATGCTGGAGCCGCGATTCTATGTGGATTAGCTGCGAGAGCCAGTGGTGTTGGAATGCTGTCGATCGCCGTTCCAGAATCCCTCAAATCAATTCTGACTAGTCAACTCCCTGATGCGTTGGTCATAAGTTGTCTGGAGGGAGAAACAGGCGCGATCGCGCAGCTTCCAGATGATGTAGAGTTTGGGACATATCAGGCGATCGCTTGCGGTCCTGGACTTAGCCCTCAAGCCAATAGCGTCGTTGAATCAGTTCTGGCAAGTGCCTGTCCGCTGCTCCTTGATGCCGATGGATTAAACACACTGGCAAATCTGGGAACGTTATCAATGCTGCAACAGCGTCAGGCTCCGACCGTCTTAACGCCTCACTTAGGAGAATTCAAGCGGCTATTTCCAGCGTTAACAGAATCGATCGACGACCCGATCACGATCGTCCAAACGGCTGCCCAACAAAGCGGAGCGATCGTCCTTCTAAAAGGCGCGAGAACCATCATTGCTAATTCACAGGGTTCTGTTTGGTTGAATCCTGACAGTACACCAGCCCTGGCTCGTGGCGGTAGTGGCGATGTCCTTACTGGATTGATGGGCGGCTTGCTGGCTCAAGGGTTGATGTGCAAAACATCGATCGAATCGGTCGTCCAAAGTGCAGCGTGGTGGCATTCTCAGGCAGGCATTCTGGCGGCTCAAGAACGAACTGAGTTAGGCGTTGATGCATCAACCTTGATTCAATATCTCATTCCTGCCCTTCACCGGATGCCACGATCGTGAGTAACGCGATGTGCAGCTTGTTTACATCTCTATGTGGGATGGGCGTCTCGCCCGTCCAGATCGGGACAAGCAAACGAACACCCGCCGGACGGGCAAGATGCCCATCCCACAAGATGTGTAATTAACTCTGTCTGCTACTTAGTAAGACGCAAAAAATGCAGACGATCGGTTCGGAAAATCAATTAGGGTGATCGCCCCTCTTTCCGTTCGGTTTTCCACTCTGAAAACTGTCTCTAAACGCCCCAAACCCGACTGTAGCCAAACCACGATCGAGATAGTGACAACATCATTATTAGAAAGGACATTGGACAATGAGTAACACCAATAAAGGAACCTCATATCTGCTTTGGTTGACGATTTTGCTTGGCGTGGGTGGATTACACCGTTTCTACAATGGCAAAATTGTGACTGGATTCCTGTGGCTATTCACAGGCGGATTATTTGGCATCGGTCAGTTGGTGGATTTAATTCTGATTCCTGACATGGTGGATAACCATAATCTAAGGGAACGGGCAAAGTTTGGCGCTTACTATGATCCGCTTCAACCCGCCGTAACGCAACCGATCGATTCTCCTCACTTCAATCTCACTGGAGCGCAACTTCGTAAGCAGCTTCTAAAAGCGGCTCAGCAACGAGGCGGCAAACTCTCTGTGACTCAAGCCGTTGCTGATACCGGAGCAGAATTTACTGAAGTTGAAGTGGCGTTGCTCGAAATGGCGAAAAAAGGGTATGCAGGGATTCAGAATGACTCTCGCACGGGTGCAGTTGTCTACGTCTTCCATGAACTGTAGGGCGATCGCCTTTCAACGCCCAATCGCCAGACTTGTACGGGCACGGCATGCCGTGCCCCTTCAACACGTTGCTAACGTGCGTCACTTTTCAAACATTCCCTAAGCGCATTTTGGGATGAATTTGCGCTTGGCAACGAAAAGATTGGTATAGAGACGGGCAATAATTTGGTTGCCTGCGGGAGCGGCTTCCAGGTGAGCCAATCCGGTTTGAATGTAGGGATAAACGATCGTCCGGTAATATTCGGAGTGCCCCAAACACACATCTTCAGGACGACGATAGCCTAGCTGTTGATTTAAGCCCGTTTCTTCAAACTCATAGAACAGCGCTGTCGTTTTTTTCAGATAATCTGGATCGCTCATTTGACCAATTAGATCTGCCGCACGAGTCAACCCAGGATAATGTTCAGTGTCTTGATAAGTGGGTTCTGTTGGAATCGGAAAGCGAGTGAATTCAATGTTTTGTTTAAGCCGATCGACATTGACCAGTTGGCTGTGTCGGAATCGCTGTTCGACAAACTGTTTGCTGCGATCGACGTGCCAAAGGCTCAAGCTTGTTTCGGTAGCTTCTGACGAAAGTGTGATTACCTCATTCCCGATTCCGGTGGCATAACGCCTTTCGTGGAGGCAATCTTGATAGCAGGCTCCTTTGAGGTATCCAATGTCATGACAGAGCAAAGACACAATCACATGCAACCAATCTTCTGGGGAAACGGTGTCCTCACGAAGATGTTTGCCGCGCAAGATTTCCTGCCCGACCCAAGTGACATAGAGCGTGTGTTCAGCATTGTGGTAGGGGTCTGGACTCTGAGCGAGATGATCTAACACCTCGATCGCGACTCGTTCAATCAACTCGATATACTCTGGTTTGCGCTGACCAAACGTTTGATAATACGCCGTTTGCAGACGCTCGGTATGAATGCTCCTGATGGTATTGGCGGTGCTAAGCACGATTCATCCTCCTAAAATTGACCGGGATAATGAATCTGAAATCCCTGGACGCTACTGCCAATTTTTGTACAGCTTTCATGAATCGATAACCAAAAAAACTCACAAACTTTAGGTTCTTTTTGTAGAGGAATAAACGGATAACGAAAAAAGTTTAAACAGAAGGAGAGATAACCTCGCAAAACCCCACATAATCTCGGTTGTGATGTGCGATTTATCAATAAGTAACTGTGATCCGGATTAGCCTTCTAAATGACCAATACGTTAAAATCAAATCCAAGTATTCGTCAAGTTTGTAATTTTTGAAACGAAAATGCTTCCTATGGCGATCCGATGCGAGCGGTGAATGGGGCAGGGAGTCTAGCCCTTTATTCCAGTTGCCTGTTTATGAACGATCTGGGATTGCTGTAATATCAAAGTCTCAGGTGTGCGTCCAGGTTTTCGGTACTATTTTGTTAGGTCAACTGTTGAGTAGCGGTTTACACTAATCATTCCTTAAATCGGCTCACCCTTGTTTGCCTGTCATAACCCGTGATCTTGAGTAACACTGACCCACGTCTAACTGGCTGGGGTACTTCCCTGAGATATATGCAATGGATGTGAACGAGGCTCTAGAATTTGCCGATCGCTTGGTGTACATCAAAACAGGTAAGCATCTTACGGATCTTGAACGGAAAGTGTTTGTAGGTTCGTGGAGCGGGCAAACCTATGAAGTCATTTATCCGGACAATCCAGAGTATATTGAGAAATCGGTTGGCTATAAGCTGTGGCAAAAACTGACGAAGGCATTGGAAGAAAAGGTCACAAAGAAAACAGTCCAGGGAGCAATCGAACGCGCTTTTCAACGCCAGCGACGAGTCGTTATCAGCCATTGGAATTATGATCTCGATCGCCGCCTTGCCTGCTATTTCTACAACGAAATCCTGAATGCCGGACATGAAGCATTTGTTTTGGATGTTGATGCGATCGCCACTTACAGTCAACCCTTTGGAAGTTGGTTAGTGCAGATCGATCGAGAACTAGAACGATGTGATTGCATTTTGCTGCTGCTATCGCCTCAAGCGGCAGTCAGTGAAATGGCGATGGCAGAACTGCGCCAGGTACGGGAATTTCAGGAGCAAAGAGGCGATCGATCCAAGCCCATGATTATTTCGATTCAGATCAACTTTCCTCCTAATCTCCTGCTCAATCCCGATCTCCGTATCGACCTGCAAGGCTCTTATCAACTCAACTGGCAATCTCCTGCTGATACGACCCATCTCCTGCAAACTCTCCTCAATCTACTTCAAGCGAATTATCCCTTTGGTGCAAAATACCCAACTCTGACCGACAATCTCTTCTCAGAAAATGCTGCTCCTGCTCCCTTCGCTCCTCCTGTCCCCATGCCTCCGGGTTCTCTCGCGCCTTTACCTGTTGCTGAACCAGAGCTACCGAAGGGATTGGTTCCCCTCGATTCTGTTTTTTACGTTGAACGAATTCCTTACGAAGCGCAATGCTATGAAGAAGTTTTGCATCCTGGATCATTAATTCGGATTAAAGCTCCTCGGCAGATGGGAAAAACATCTCTGATGTCGCGGATTCTGCGCTATGCCAATGAAAAGGGATATCAACGAGTGTCGCTGAATTTTCAGTATGCCGATCAGCAAGTGTTCATGGATCTTGGGCAATTTTTGCGCTGGTTTTGCAATCTTGTGGCGCGTAAGTTACAACTTGCTCAGACGATCGAAGATTACTGGATGGATACATTTGGCAGCAAAGATAATTGCACAAACTATTTTGAGGATTGTGTATTACCGGCGATCGATACAGGATTGGTCATGGGATTAGATGAGATCGATCGAATGTTTCAATACCCGGAAATTGCGGATGATTTTTTGAGTTTGCTGCGGGCTTGGCATGAAGACGCAAAATCAGGGGACAATTACAGTTTGCTGTGGAGAAAATTGCGCCTGGTTGTGGTGCATTCTACAGAGGTATATATTCCATTAGATGTGAATCGATCGCCGTTTAATGTTGGATTATCTGTTGAATTGCCAGAGTTTTCACCAGAGCAAGTGCAAGATTTGGCAAGGCGACATGGGTTGTCATGGCAAACCACCGAAATTGAAGCATTGATGGCGATGGTGGGCGGTCATCCGTATTTGGTGCGATTGGCGCTTTATGCCATTGCTCGCCAACACATTACACTGAATAAATTGTTGGAAACAGCACCTACAGAAGAGGGAATTTACGGGGATCATTTACGATATCATCTATGGCATTTACGACAGCATCCAGAACTAGAAACGGCATTGTATCAGGTTCTAATGACTTCGCATTCCATTACCCTCGACTCTGAGCAAAAATTTAAGCTATTGAGTTTTGGTTTGGTGAAAATTGAGGGAAATGGTGTGACCCCTCGGTGTGAATTATACCGTTTGTATTTCCGCGATCGAACGACATCCCAACGACAGCAGGAGAACCCCCGTTGACCACTCCCATGAATTTAGACTCCAATTCTGCTCATCATTCACCCTACAAATACAACGTTGGAGGATGCTTGCCTCCCGATGCGCCAAGTTATGTGGTGCGTCAAGCGGATCATGACTTGTATGCAGCACTGAAAGCCGGAGAATTTTGCTATGTGCTGAACTCTCGTCAAATGGGAAAGTCAAGTTTGCGAGTGCGGAGTATGCACCGTCTTAAAGCAGAAGGAATTCCCTGTGCAGCGATCGACCTGACGATGATTAACAGCCACGATACAACGCCCGATCGGTGGTATGCAGGTGTGATGGAGCGGTTAGTGCGAAGTTTTCACTTGCCAATTAATCTGCGATCGTGGCTCAATGATCATTCTTATCTTGCTCCAGTGCAACGTTTGAGTGAATTGATTGAGCAAGTGCTGCTAGATGCGATCAGGCAACCGATGGTCATTTTCATTGATGAAATTGACAGTGTTCGCAGTCTGCCGTTCCAGTTAGATGATTTTTTTGCGCTAATTCGAGCGTGTATTGATCATCGACGCTTGACCTTCGCGCTTTTAGGAGTTACCACTCCTTCAGACCTGATTCAAGGCAGGGATTGTACCCCATTTAATATCGGGCGGGCGATCGATTTACATGGCTTCCAACTGCATGAGGCACAGGTTCTCGCCGCAGGATTTACGGGAAAAGTGAGTGATCCACAAACGGTTTTAAAGACAGTGCTAGATTGGACCGGCGGACAACCTTTCCTCACGCAAAAACTCTGTCAGTTTATTGCAGAGTCCGATATGCTGCCTGCCCCTGGACGAGAAACGGCTTGGGTCGAAGATTTGGTGCAATCGCGCATTATCGATAACTGGGAATCCCAGGATGAACCGCAACATTTACGCACTATTCGCGATCGGCTTCTCCGGATTGAACAACGCAATGGCTCGACGCTAAAACTCTATCAACGCCTTCTGAAACATAATGCAGTCGTTGCCAACACAAACCTGGAACAGGTAGAACTACAACTGGCTGGACTCGCTGTTAAACGAGGAGGAAAACTCAGCATCTACAACCGTATTTATAGCCACGTCTTTAACTGGAACTGGGTCAGAGAAGCGTTAGCGCATAATTTACATGCTGATTTTAAGAACACGGTTGCTCAACAGGAGCAAAAACTTCTCTCCATGTTGAACGTGATGGAAGGAAAAGGATTTGATTATATTTTGGATGAAATTCTCAGTGCGATCGTTCTACGAATGGCAGAATTGCTGAGTGCTGACTGTATTGAAATTTTGATCGTAGATCAAGAGAAGAATGAACTATGGTCGATCGTTACAGATGATGGAGGCAAAAAGCATCCCAAGATTCAAATTCTTACCAATGAAATTCAAATGTTGACCGATGAAAAGGCGTCTGGTCGATTGATTGAATTCAAAAAATGGTTGAAAGCTGCCAATGCAGATGATGATACAGCGAACAAATATCAAATCTACAGTGAACTCTTTTTGCCTCTGTCGAATCAACAAAATACATCCGTTGCCTATGTTCGCATCGTCAATAAAATTAAGCATCCTCACAACCCAAAGGCTCCCCTTGCTGAACGAGTCGATCTCTATGGTTTTACTGATGCCGATGAACATCAGTTAAACGAGTATGCAACATCGATTCAAAGCATTCTGGAAAAATGTCAATACTGCTATAAACTCACGCAGCGATTGCAAGCATCCGAAGCTCTCACGGAAGCCACGACGTTTGTCTCTCAAAGCAGCTTAGATTCCGAGCAAATCATTAGGCGAGTGATGGAAGCGGTCAAGAAGTTGATGAATGCCGATCGCAGTACGTTATGGTTACTCGATCGCCCAGCCGACGAACTCTGGACAAAAATTCCTCATGAAGATGGCTCAGTCCGCGAGATCCGCATTAAAGTGGGTCAGGGCTATGTAGGCAAAGTAGCCGCGACAGGGCAACCGCTCAACATTTCCTTTGATCTATACGATCATCCCGATTCTGAAACTGCCCAACGCACGGACAAACAGACTCGCTACCGGACTTGTAGCCTTCTTTGTATGCCTGTTTGGAGTCCCCACGGTGAATTATTGGGTGTCACCCAGCTCGTCAATAAGCGTAGACAAGGTGATTTTCCAGACTATGACCCTGCCAGTTACCCCCAGGCACCAGAATGTTTTAGAGCCAGCTTCGATGCCAAGAGCCAACAATACATGGAGGTCTTTAATGCCCAGGTTGGAGTGGCATTGCAAAATGCTGAGCAATTTGCAGCGTTGAAACAGCAGGCAGAACATCCCAAGAGTGTCGTTAGCCACACATTGGCACTGTTAAATCAGGTGATGGACGCGCAAGGATTTGATGAGATTTTGGATACAACCTTGCGATCGATCATCTCGAAATTGGGCAAATCATTAGGAGCCGATCGCGTTTCCATTTTCTTGTTGGATGAAGAGAAAGATGAATTTTGGTCAATTATTGCAGAAACTCCAGACGACAATCACTCCTTAAGAATTCGAGTTCCTGCGGATAAAGGAGTTGTCGGTGAGGTGGCCGCACGGAAGCAAGTGATCAACATTCCCTACGACTTTTATGACGATCCGCGCTCTGATTTTGCGAAAGAATTAGACCGAAAAAATAACTACCGCACCTATTCCCTTCTAGCGTTACCGTTAATCAATCCTCAACGAAAATTAGTGGCGGTCATTCAACTATTGAACAAGCTCAAACCTCATAGTCATCCCTCTACACTTCTATCGCAAAAAATTGATCAACAAGGCTTTACAACGTCCGATATCGAAAAATTTACAGATAATGCCTTCGTGATTCAATTAATCTTGGAAAGCTTCTGTTCTTATCACAAAACAGCGTGGGGACGACGAGTTGCCAACGCGCTAATGGCGGCAATGCGATCGACTGAGCAAGCAAGTTCAGAACCCGAAGATATCCTCAAACGAGTGATGGGAGCCGCCCAAGAATTGATGAGTGCCGATCGAGCCATGTTATGGTTACTCAACCGAGATCATAAACATTTATCCACTCGCATCACATTAGCAAACGGCGAGATTGAAGACTTAAACCTCAAAGTTGGGCAAGGATTTGTTGGGAAAGTTGCTGCAACAGGTGAACCGCTAAACATCCCATTTGATCTCTATTATCAGCCCAATGCAGAAGTGGATATCGCCATCGATCGCGAGATTGGATATCGCACATGTAGCGTACTGTGTATGCCCGTCCTCGACTCCGATGGAGAATTGCTAGGGGTCACGCAACTGATCAACAAAAAGAAAACGATCGATCATCCAGACTACCTGTTGACACCGCATGATCCTATACCAGACTATCTACAATGTGGCTTTGATGAGAATGATCAAAAATGCTTACAAATTTTCAACAATCAGGTTGGCGTGATCATTCAAAATGCGGAGCTATTGGAAGCTGTGAAGCAACAAGAAATGACTCTAGCCGGAGACGGAAATCCCTATCCTCAACTGTTCTTTCGAGAAGGCAGTTTGAGCCGAAGTGAGTGCTAGATGAAGCGGGACATCTCACGGCTGCACCGGAGTTAGGGGTTGAAGTGCCATCTGTTTGATGGTTCAGGTGCCCGATTTCAGAGATTCGATATTGAAAGGAAAGCTCGATATCCAATCTCCAAAACCTGACACCTGAAAATGGTGAGTTGTTTAGCAAAGTAGACTAGTCGGCTGTGGCGAGTCCAGCTTCGGTGCTGCCGCGAGTGCGACGACGAGTGAGGCTATTGAACAACATTTGACCGATCGCCTTAATCAGGTTGCCCTCAAGTTCCATGAACATCTTCATGTTCAGACCAAAGGCATCATTGGCTTCTTCGACAATGCGATCGGCTGTCTCGTCATCCACGGGCATCATATCCAAGGCTTGACGATACTCATTCTTGAATGCCTTCTCATCAGCGATGTCTGTGAACTCGTAGAAAGCGCTCCCTCCATTGTCTGACAAATTCATAGCTCGTTGAGCGATGTTTTTGAGGATTTGCCCACCAGAGAGGTCGCCGAGATAGCGGGTGTAAGAATGAGACACCAGCAGTTCAGGTTGAGTAGCAGACACCTCCCGAATCCGTTGGACATACGCTTCACCCGCCGGAGAAAGCGCAATCTGTTCACGCCAGTTGTTTCCGTAGTAGTAGTAGAGGTCTTGCTCCAAGCTGGCTTTACGATTCAACTCAGAAAAGTAAATTTTGGAAACAATTGGGTGCTGTTTGTGACGCTCCATTTCTTCTTCCATCGCTGAGTAGACAAAATAGAAATTGGCTACTAGCTTGCGATAGGACGTTTTTTCAACAACTCCCTTAAGAAAACACTTGACAAAACCAACGTTTTCAGCCATCGTGTGGGCTTTTTTGGTGCCCTCGCGCAGCTTGGTTGCTAGATTACTGGTCATGCTAAAGTTCCTACTTAATGTCCCAAAACTAAGGTTTCTCTACTCAAAGCATTAGTGCTTATAAATGATGAAAAACGCACCTAAATTGTTACAGTAGTCTGATTTGATGAGCGTTTGTGTTAAAAATTCTTACGTAACTTCAACTCCTCTTAGCCTACTCTCATCATTTTGCCTAGCTGAATTCAGCCTATTTACCACTCCACCAGAGTCACTGCAAAATTAAGGGTAGGGATTTCTCCTGAGAGCCGATCGCCCATGACAACCCCATTCGACAAGGAACCTCCACGGCATGACTCAACGGGCACTATTGCTGGTTAACCCTAACGCTCGGAAGGGAGAAGCCACTCGATCGCAGGTTAAACAAGAACTCCAGGAATTAGGCTTTGAGCTAATAGAAGATCCGGTTGATGCCCCTGAACACTTTCCAGCGTTGATCCAGAAATACCAGGATCAAGTGGATATGGTGATTGTTGGCGGTGGCGATGGATCGGTGAATGCGGCGATCGCAGGTTTACTAGATACTCAGTTGCCGCTTGGCGTGATTCCGTTAGGAACGGCGAATAATTTGGCTCGATCGCTTGAAGTTCCGTCTTCTCTGCCAGAAGCCTGTCGCGTGATTGCGGAGGGACACATTCAAAAAATTGATCTAGGTTGGGTGAATGGTCAATATTTCTTCAACGTGGCGGGGATTGGGCTGAGTACAAACATCAATCGCCAAGTGGCTAAGGGCTTAAAGCGTCGATGGGGAGTAATTGCCTACGCCGTGACCGCCATAAAGCTCGTCTTGACTCATAAACACTTTCAGGCTGAAATTCGCTGTCAGGGAAAAACGATTCAGGCTGAAACATTTCAAATTACGGTTTGTAACGGTCGCTATTACGGAAGTGGTTTAACTGTAGCGGCGGATGCCGCGATCGATGATCGACGGCTTGATTTGTGCAGTCTGGAAGTTAAGACCTGGTGGGAAGCAATTCCACTTCTGCCATCCTTCATTGAAGGCGAATTCACTGACGATCAACGAGTTCGGACGCTTCATGCTCAAGAGCTTGAGATTCATACCAATCCACCGCAGGCGATCGACACAGACGGTGAGATTACAACCCAAACTCCTGCTACATTTCGAGTCATTCCAGAAGCGATTTCAGTATTTGCGCCCAAAGAGAGGGATGAAGGATGAAGGGTGCTTCGTGTCTTTATGCCTTTGTGGTTACGACAGAATGGTTACGACAGAAACGACTATTTGCTAAATCGAGAGGCCCCTGCTGCGGCGATTGTCACCAACAGAATAGCTGTTATGGCGCGGAAACTAAGTGTTTCTCCTAATACAAAAAAACCAGCCACAGCCGCTGCAACGGGTTCTAAACTGAGGAGAACTCCAAACACCTGCACAGAGAGCGATCGCAGTGCCTCTAATTCCAGCGAATAAGGGATGGCTGATGAGAGTAGAGCAACGCCAAACCCGATCGCCAATAGATGCGGTTGCAAGAGGGCTTGTCCTTCAGTGAAAATGCCAATGGGGAATAGTAGGAGAGTGCCGATCGCCATCGCCCATGCCAATCCTGCACCTCCGGGAAAGACTCGTCCTGTCTGAGCGGAGAGCAAAATGTAGGCTGCCCAGAAGCCTCCTGCGAGCAGTGCCAGTATCAAGCCGACTGGGTCAAGCGCAAATTCGCCTATGGGGGTCAACAAAATAATCCCTGTGCCGGCAAGCAGTGCCCACAGAAAATCAAGTCGGTTATGGGAGTTGGCGATCGATACACCCAAAGGGCCAACAAACTCTAGAGCAACGGCAACTCCGAGAGGAATGCGATCGATCGCCAGATAGAACGTTAGATTCATCATCGATAGTGAGACTCCGAATCCAATCAACAGCCACAGGTGACAACGATCGCTAAGCTGAAATCTAGGACGCCAAAGGCAGAGCAACATTAGTGCTGCAAATCCGACCCGCAGCAACACAACGCCCGTAGGACTAATTTGTTCAAAAAGGGTTTTGGCGATCGCGGAGCCGATTTGAGTTGAGCCGATCGACAGCAACACGAGGCTGGTAGGCGGAATTGATCCACCAGAGGCAAGGCGTTTCATGAGGGTGGGAAGATTTCTATACTTCAGTTGTCACTTAACGTAGTACGAATTCCGCTAAGAATCCAGTCATATGCCCATAGAACCGATGAGCAGCGCATTGAACAAACCGATCGGAACTCTGAAAGACCAAAAACGACTGGAGAATTTTTAGATGAAGCGCGTGGAGATGTCCCACTTAATGAACGAGTTCAAAATATAGTAGTAGCCAGCGTGGTTAGGACATTGCCAAAGGCTGAAAGGCAAACGATCAATCCATCCTGACTCAGCACTTAGCTATATCATGCGAGATTTGGCGGAGGCGCTGAAGCAATTTGGGCAAGAGTATTCAGTAGGTGCCCAAGAAAGCGCCCGCAACATTAAGGATAAGCTTACGCAATAGGCTTGTGTCTTGTAGGATGGGCAAAATGCCCACCTATCAACTTATTGGGGAATGGTTTCTGAGATTGGAGCGCAGCAAGGTAACAATGGCGCATCAGCAATATCCGCCAAGCCAGCCGATTCTAGAAAGCTGTGCCAATCAGCATCGATCGATTCGTTGGTTGGTTCTGCGATCCGCAGATTGGCTAACGTTGTTAATGCCTCATACCAGATGCCATTGGCAGCATAGAGAGCCGCTTGATCGCGTGGTGAAGATTGTTCAATTTGAGTTTCTAAACTGTTGTCGATCGCAACTCGTTGAATTTCTCCCCAAGTGGCAATCGGATTATTGGCTTCGCACATGACTTGAAACGTCCAACGATAGGTTTTGCCAACCTCTAGAGGGGCGATCGTGGTAGGAAGCGAGACTTGGATGATTCCGGCTGACGAAACCGTTTCAGTTAATGTTTTGGTATAGAGATAATTTCCTTCATCATCAAGCAACAAAAATTCGGCAGGGAGATCGATCGATAACTCGTAAGGCACATAGAACCAAAAGGTCGGATAAAGCGAACTGGTTAGTCCCACGATCGACTGAGTGACTGAACTCTCTCCCTCTTGTGTCGTGACATACGGAACGAGTGTTGTTAACGGTGTTTCTACAGTTGGGCAATTTCCCCGGCTTGCTCCACCTCGTGCCCGTCCTGTCGATGGAGAGCCTTGATAGGAGGGTGGTAGGATGAATTGGATGAAATCCCACTGAGCAATTTGCGGAACAGAATAATGGACATCTGACGAGGGCTGTTGAGACTGAGCCGCGAATGCTAGATCGACGTTAGTAAATGGAATGACTGCAAAAATTAACGCCGATGGGAATAGACTAGTGACGAGCTTAGGAAGAGTATACATAATCTTATTGCGATTTATTTCGCTTCAGTAGAAGATTGAATATGAGAACGGAAATAGACAATCATGATTCCACTTGCAAGAAGTAGTCCTATCAGAGGTGGGACAAGCGGAATCCATCCAGCTTGCGTCATTACTCCCCAACAGATGCCAATCAATACACCGCTTGCCAAAATCAGGGTTAATCCTAGCTTGAGGGGCGATCGAAAATACCACCCTAGCACACCTCCTATTACTGACCAAACTCCAATCCAAAGAGTTTCCACCCAAGATGACCACGCCCAAATTAATGGTCTACGATTCGTGACGGCGCTAAGAATTTGGCTCAGCATATGAGCTTGCACGACAACACCTGGCATATTGTCGTCCAGTGGGGTTCGCCAGATATCTCCTGCACTGTCAGCCGTGACTCCAACCAAAACGATTCGGTTGCGGATGAACGCCGGATTTGTGCGTCCAGATAACACATCTCGTAAGGTGGCTTGTCTGGCAGGCGTAGGAGCCGATCGATAGTTCAGCAGCACTTGATTCCCCTGAGCATCTACCCGTTCATAAGCGCCTGTTCCGGGTTGCAACCGCATAAAAATTGTATTGCCCAATTGCAAATTGCCTTCTGATGTGAAGTCGGGAGCTAATCCTTGTATTTGCAAATAGCGGAAGGCGAGCAGCGTACTGAAGGCATAAGGCGCAGTACAAGGGGCGTCTGGATCGATCATTTCTGATGTCGCAGCTAGGAGATGACGACGAAGAACATCGTCTGAATCCACTACGAAATCGCTGAATCCAATGCGATCGGCTACTGCGTCCGGCGGTGGAGCAATACTATCGCCTCCTAAAGCTTTTGTTTTACAAACCGTTATCACGTTAGGATTTTGCTGAAATTCTCTTGCTAACTCTGCTTGATTCGGGTCAACTGGAAAATCTCGATACAAGTCTAAGCCAATCAATACAGCATGTTCTTGATTAAGTTTCTGAAGGAGTTGATTTAAGTAGCGATCGGAGATTGACACACGACCAATTCCGGCAACCTCTTCACCATAGGTCTGTCGATCCGCTTCATCAATCGTCACAATGAACAGGCGATCATCAACGGGTTCACTTGGTCGCCATCGCAACAGATGATCAAACGTATTCAGTTCCACGGATTGAAATAAACCAATCGATCGACCTGCAACCACGCCAAACGTAACGAGTAGACTAGCCATGAGAACTTTTGGAAACGCCGATCGTAAGCCTGTTCGCGATAGTTGTGGCGATATTCGTGGCGATCGAGACGACGTGTTAGACATCTGCGTTGGCGCAAGCCTTGATCCAGTTGCAGATGCGATCGTAATAGGACTACTTTGGGTTACTGTAGAGGATGAAACGGGTGCTGAAGAAGAGCTATCAACAAACACCTGATTCAACGCTTCTAATGCTTCAATCGCCGATGGATACCGAGAGGTATGACGTTCGCGCACCATCGATTCGAGAACCCATGCAAATCGATCGCTGATTTGCGCCCGATCTCGCCAAATGACTTCCCCAGTCTGGCTATCTTCAGGCAAAGCAGGTGCCGGAATTCCAGTCAACGCTTCAATTGCCATCATCCCAACCGCATACACATCGCTGGCAAGCTGAGGTCTTCCTTTGATTTGCTCTGAAGGCATATACCCCGTCGTGCCAATCACGATACTGGTCTTCAGCCCTCCCTCAGCCGTCGCAATCAAAGTTCCTAGCTCTTTAACCGCTCCAAAATCAATCAGCACGAGCTTACCATCAGGTTGCCGAATAATATTTTCTGGCTTGATATCTCGATGAACGACATTCTTCCGATGGACAAATGCTAACACCGGTAAAATGTCCTGCAAGATTGACATAACCGCCTCTTCACTGAGCGGCTTTCCAGGCACAATTTCAGCCCGCAGCGACGTTCCCAGAATGTACTCTTGCACAATCACCAACCGATCGTCGATCGCAAAATGCGCCAACAATTGGGGAATTTGAGGATGCTCACCCAACTTTTCCAATACAGCCGCTTCCTGATGAAAAAATTCGATCACCCGTTGGTGATATTGACTGGGAATATCGGATCTAAGTCGTTTAACAACGCATTGAGGATGACTGGGGCGCTTGTGATCTTGGGCTAAATAGGTTTCGCCAAACGCTCCTTCGCCAATCTTTTCAAGAATCTCGTATCGCCCATCCAGAATTTGACCTAGCATGAATCTTTAACTCTGATTAATAATCAATGTTCAGTAGAGCTACAGCTATTTCAGTATATTCCACTACTTATAATCAGAGTGAAAATTTAAAGGAGGTCAAAAGACTGAAACATAAGGCTTCCTGTTCCCTAACTCTTAATCTCTTACAAGGTGGGAACGGCTAAAACTTCTGCCGTTGATGTACCTGCTTCTGGAGCTATGCCAAACCATTTTTGGTAAATCTGAGCGATCGTCCCATCTTGTTTCAGGGTAGTAATGATCTGATTCATTTCATCCCGTAATGGATTTCTCTTCGCAAATATGATGCTATATTGCTCACCCGTAGGAATACGCTGAACAACCTTCAGATCCGGCTTTTCTTTGGTGTAATACAGCAGGGAAGGAATGTCAGAAATATAGCCATCAAATTTATCAGCTTCTAAATCCATCATTGCTGGATTCAAACCTTCATAATGCAAAATTTCTGCGAATCCATATTGCTCTTTGTGCGCCAGTGCCCATGCTTCCCCAGTGGAGCTATTATCTACAGCAACTACTTTGCCTTTTAAATCAGCAACAGACTGAATTCCGCTATCTGATTTGACGGTAAGAGATTGATCGCTATCGTAATATGGCTGAGCAAAATCGAGGGTTTTCAATCTTTTTTTTGTGATTGTAATTGAGGAAACAGCCACATGAATTCGATTGGACAAAACAGCCGGGAAAAGCGCGGTAAATGGAGTATCGATAAATTCAACTTGCCGATTTAAACGATCGCCAATTGCCTTTACTAAATCAATCTCAAATCCTACTATCTCTCCATCAGCCTCCCTAAACTCCCACGGAACATTACCAATATTGGCTCCTACTTTAAGGACATCAGCACTGCGATTTTGTTCAGCTATATCTTTACTAGAACTACAGGCATGAAGCAGCAATGCCACGCTAAATCCTGCCGTACTTCCTAAAAATGTTCTTCTAGAAATGACTCTACGATCGCCATCCATTACCTTTACTCCTTGCGACACTGTAAAAATTTGGATATCTCAAATACAGCCCGTTTGTATTCTTCAATTTCGTCTAAAATAGATGCCTTGCTACCAATTAATACTCATTAAAATTGATCGACTATTCTTCACCTTCTTTTAGATTAGAAGATAATAGAGGCATATGATGTTTGATAGGTAACATAATGATAAATTCTGCACCCTTGCCGATCGTAGAATGCACCTGAATCTTGCCATGATGTTTTTCTACAATCTGATAGCAAATCGCTAATCCTAAACCTGTTCCCTGTCCTATAGGCTTAGTAGTAAAGAAAGGATCAAATAATTTACTCATAATCGTTTGAGGAATCCCAGAACCATTATCTTGAATGCAAATTTTGACCCAATCTTGTTGAGCTTCTGTTTGAATAGTAATTTTTTTACTGATTTGATCCTTGTTTTCTAGCAGAGCATCGATCGCATTGCCAATGATGTTCATGAACACTTGATTGATCTGTGCCGGATAACATTCTACCAATGGCAGATCGCCATAGTGCTTCACTACATCAATTTCATGTTTAAGGCGATTGCCAAGCAGGAGCAGTGTACTGTCAATTCCTTCATGTAAATCACTGAGTTTAGTTTCAGCTTCATCAAGACGAGAAAAATTTCGTAATGACAAAACAAGTTGACGAATGCGATCGGCTCCTAGCTTCATAGAAGATAGCAGTTTGGGCAAATCTTCATTTAGAAAGTCGAGATCGATCGCTTCAATGCGCTCTTGAATCTCTGGAGTCGCATTGGGATAGTGCTGTCGATAAAGATGAACTAAACCCAACAAATCTTCTGTGTATATTTTGGTATAGCTAAGATTGCCGTAGATGAAATTAACTGGATTATTAATTTCATGAGCAATTCCAGCGACCATTTGCCCTAAACTCGACATTTTTTCAGTTTGGATGAGTTGTGTTTGAGTATCTTGTAATTCTCTGGTATAGTCTTCGATCCGCTCGATCAATTGATTTAATGAACTTGCCAGAGAACCGACTTCATCCTGGGTTGTTATTGGGACTTGCAAACTAAAATCTGCCTTTTGCGTTACCTGCTGAGCAACTTTGGTAACGATTTTGATAGGGCGGGCGATCGCGTAACTCGTGTAAACAGCAGACATCATCGCTATACCAATAGATAGCAAGACGCTCACCACAATGATTTCAACTCGTATGATTTCAGAGCGATCGAGTGCAGCTTCTGCTAATTGATTCTGATATTCCGCCCGTTCAATTAACGTAATGAGTTCATCAGAAAAACGAAAGAGTCTTAAGGAAACTGGGCTATCAATAAAATCATTTAATTTCTGTTGAACCACCGGAACGTCATCGGGTTGTAGCGTGGCTGGATCAATCTCCTCTAAAACAGTTTCGAGTTGCTCTGCATAGCTCTCTAATTCAGCTTCAAATGCTTCTAAAAAAGGTTGCACGGAGGCTATGTCTTCAGGGGAAGTAGAAGATTGGATTTGATGGAGCAAGGTTTCGACTCGGTTCACCCGTTGCAAAAACTCATTTTGAGCAGCCTGAAACCGAGTCGGATTTCGCATCACTGGAATAAATTCTCGCTCCGGATGAAAATCGCTCATCGTCACCTGCAAACGACTCAAGAGCGCCCCTTGGCGCTGCGCGCTCCTCAATTGATTACGAGCCTCATGATGATAATGATTGCCAAGGACGAGTCCTACCATCGTACCCAGAACTGCAATCCCCAGGGATACTCCATATCCCCAACAAATTTTATTGCTAATACTAGACTGAGGACTGATTCGACTCAGCCATCCCTTAGCAGACTTCCACTCAGGACACCGCTGAGCATCAGACTCGTTTTCATCAATGGGGCTTATCTCCACAGAATTTGGCTTCAAGATTTAGAGATACTTAACAATTCTTCGGAACTGAAAAATAGAAGCAGATACCTATTTGTAACAGCCTAAACAGAGTGTTCAGGAGATGCCCATTGAGATTTCCACAAGAAAATTAATTGTCCTACTTAAAAACTAAAATAAATTTATACAAATTTACGGTTGTTAAGCCAATCGGTACTAATGTTTACCTAATCCTAGTCTGTCATCCTAACTAAATTAGTGTAGCTGCATTGCTCGATCGCTTCCAGATCAGGAGCATCAGCACACCCAGACCGATCGCTGCTCCTATGGCTGTTAGTGCAATCATAGGCACAGCAAGCTGACGAACCGCGATCGCCACTAGCGCCCACACAATGACCAGTGTAAAGGCTGGATCTCGTCGTTGGATTGTTGCCAAAGCACCGATCGCGCTACTGACAATTACCATCACAACCGTCCAGATTTCAGGCACAATGCCCAACCCATTCCATCTCAAGCTACCTAACGCTAATGCAACATTAACTACCGTCGCGACCGTAATCCAACCCATATAAATACTGAGCGGAACATGAACAAACCACTTTTCTTGCCTAGAGCGATGCCGACCTATTTCTAGCTGCGAATAGATAGCCATCAGTGGCAGCAAAATTCCTACCATTACGATCGCTGAAAAGATAAACATTCGTGAGAGAAACAGAAATACCCATAATGCCTGAAATCCGCAAGCGATCACCAGAAAATCACCGATTCGCCGCAGCTTTGGATCATGACGCTGAGCAGGTAGCAGTTGATAAATACTAAAGGCAAACAAACCCAGATAAATTAATCCCCAAATCACAAAGGCGTAATTTGCCGGAATGATTTTTACGTCTGCAAAAAGGGTGTTAGAAATTTCTCCAATGTTCAGCCCATTCAAGGGAAAAATATTTGACAAGACATTAACAAGAAATGCGCCAAAAATAGCAACGATCGTTAACCATTGTCGAAATAGGTCTGAGTCTAGGGGTCTGAGAGTCATACGATTCTGCGACTATTTAATATAGCTACATAACAATTGTAACGATGCCTGAAGCGCCTAAACTCTACCTAAATTCACATACTACCGCTCGATCGAGTCACTCATCCGCATCTGGATCAATTCCCATCGCCCGTAGACGTTCTGCTAGCTGTGCAGATCTCCGTTCTGCCTGTTCTGCCCTCTGTCTTTCCTGTTCTGCCCTCTGTCTTTCCTGTTCTGCCCTCTGTCTTTCCTGTTCTGCCCTCTGTCTTTCCTGTTCTGCCACTTCACTACTCAGCAGCAGCAAGTTTCCATCAGCATCCCACCAGCGTAACCAGAGTTGTTCGGGTTGGTTCAAGAAAACACCTCGCCACAATCCCAGTTCTATGCCCATTGGTGCAATAGAATAATGATTTCGCTGGTTTAGAGGTATTTTCTGATATGAAAAATCTGTTAAATGATAAACCTCTAGTGTGCCGTTTTTGACTTCATAGATTGCGTAGTAGGGAATGCGGATAATCCGCTCATACACCCAAAATTTGCCAGGTCTGGTACCATCTTTCTTCATGTTGGAAGACAAAGGAGTCCGATTGCGCTCCTCCGCCCCATCCCCACTCGCTAGTTCGATTGCAATCATCGGCGGCACATACTCTCGCCAGAAAACATAAGAGCGGCGAATTTGACCCTCTAGCATCGGCGGCACATTGGGCACATAAAACCAGTCTGGTGCTTCAGCGCCCTTTTCAGGAGGTTCTGTTTCTCGCCAATAGATGCCACAATCCTGACCGATACAATACTGCCCATCGGGATGCAACCGTTGTAGAAAAGGAGTAATCGAGTCTGTCAGGATGATGCTCTGGGGATGCTCCTGAAAATTTTTCACAAACGTACCATCCGATTCGGGCAATTGGGTATGGTCAGGAAAGGCAGGTGGTACGTCAAATTCAGTGGAGGCTTTAGTCATACCTGCAACGAAATGGCTACTGCTTTCTATGATAAGGGTTGGCTAAAGAATAGGTTTTATTGCCGTCCTAAAGCAAGTTGCCACTCTGCGATCGCGCTTTGCGCCTGATTATAAGCCATACTTTCGGATGGGATTACTCCAGCTATGTGAATTGCTTTTGTGTAATCTCCTGTATCAGCCATCGCTTTCGCTTCAGCCAAAATCATGTGTCCAGTTTCCGCAGAGTGTTCGATTTCTGAAGTCACGCCCATAGACGGATCAATGCTGGATGAACTGGTGCCAGAAATCGGGCTACCTGCAATAGAGGGACTGGCGATCGGAGCTGAACTATTTGTCACCGAAGTGGGTGTCCCGAAGCGAATCCCAGCAAAAATACCAACGGTCGTTGCGATAGCCACCATTCCACCACAAATGGCTACTAATACTCTGGATACACCTGACGTGTTGACTGTTTGCACGACGATCGGCTTGAACGATGGATGCACTGCCGTCGATTTCATCCGTGAAGGAATTTTTCCAGAGTAGACAGGAGCTAACAATTGATTGTTTCTATCCCTTGGAAAGATGGCAGGAATCGGTTGACCATCCCGATTTCTTGGAGGAGTTGATTGAATGGGTCGGCTCCAACTCGGAGTGTCCGATCGCGTTGGGTGCAACGGTCTTGGAGGAGTTGATTGGGTAGGAATGCGGGTTGAAGGTTTGGCTGGAATTAATGTCTCTGGTACAGCATTCTCTAGATCAAGCTTCTCTAATGCCTCTAATACCTCTTGAGCCGATTGATACCGCTCTCTGAAGTAGCACTTGACCATCTTGCTCAATACGGTGGCTGAACCTGGACTCACATGAGCAATGTGCTGCCAAAGGGCTTCTCCTGTTTCTGGGTCTTCATCCAACCGGGCAGGAGCGATGCCAGTGAGAGATTGAATCCCAATCATCCCTAACGCATAAATATCGCTACTGGGTTTGGGTTTTCCTTGTCCTTGTTCGCTAGACATATATCCAGGTGTCCCGACTGCGATCGTGGCGCTTGTTTGTTCGGGCATCGACATGATTTGAGTCCGGACTTGTTTGACGGCTCCAAAATCCACCAAAACGAGCCGATTATCTGATGTACGGCGAATGATGTTATCAGGTTTGATATCTCGATGAATCACACCTTGACTATGAACAAATGCCAGAATACTCAGGACTTCCTTCAGCATGGCGATCGTTTTTTCTTCCTCCCACTGCTGACCTCGCCGGATTTCGTGAGTTAGTGTATGTCCGTCAATATATTCTTGGACAAGATAGAATTCGCTGTCATGCTCAAAAAACGCAAGTAGCCGAGGAATTCGGTCATAGTGCCCTAACTTTTCGAGGGTTTCTGCTTCGCTTTGGAACAGCCGTCGGGCAATTTCTAGGAATCTTGGATCGGAGCTAGCAGGTTTAAGATGTTTCACTACGCAAACGGGGCATCCAGGGCGGCGAGTGTCTTCTGCGATATAAGTTTGTCCAAAGCCACCTTTCCCCAACGTGCGAATGATTCGGTATCGCCCATCTAATAATTGACCAATCATCTCACCTGCTCCCTGCTACACCAATTTTAAAGTTCTTATAATGTGCCAGCCATTCTACCGGAATCTACAGGCGGAGGGCGATCGTTTTCGGTAAAAATTCGGAGAAGTACCCATGCGGGTAAGCGAGGATCACTCCCGAAACTAGATAGACTTCTCCAAATCTAGCGGAACAGTTCGATTGGGCTGCACTAGGACTATGATCAAGAATGGAGAATTACGTCAAAATGAACGGAAGGCGATTTAATTTAGGTACGCTGTGACTTCAAACGCAGACGACTCATCAAACAAATCCTCTCAAGGGAGTTCCGGGTTCTGGTGGATGCTGATTGCGGCTTCCGCCATTTTGGTATTAACACCCATGTTTCGCGATTCAGGGTGGTTGAGAGGGGGACGATCGTTTGAGCCAGAGTGGAATTACACCCCAGCCCCATTGGTGATGCGAGGCGGCGATCCTTATATTCGGGCATTAATGCGAACGATTTCGGCTAGCGAATCCAATAGTCATCGTCCATATTCGCTCCTCTATGGAGGAGACCATGTTTATGACTTGAGCCGTCATCCCGATCTGTGTATCACCATTGTTTCCGGTCCCAACTACGGAGATTGCACGACGGCAGCCGGACGCTATCAGATGCTCACCACCACTTGGATTGATAAGGCTAGCCTATATCACCCACAACGATCGTTCTTTTTCTGGCAAGACTATAGCTTTGAGCCAGAGTTCCAGGATGAAGTGGTATATTACTGGCTGAATGACTCGCAAGCCTGGGGGATTGACCTGTCTCAGCTATTGCAAGACGGTGGAATAAATGAGGTTTTACGCATTCTCTCACCCACCTGGACAAGTTTGGGATATGGCATCGAACCGAATGCGATGACGGATGCTCTGCCGCATATTTATGAGCAGGTTTTGCAAGAGGAACTTCAGTCTTCTGGAATTGAGTAGAGGGTTCCCCGATTCGCTTGCTCCCGTTCGATCGCCTCAAATAATGCCTTAAAATTACCGTTCCCGAAACCTTTTGATCCGTTGCGCTGAATAATTTCTAGGAAGACAGTAGGGCGATCGGTCAGGGGTTTGGTGAAGATTTGCAGGAGATACCCCTCATGATCGCGATCGACCAGGATATTGAGATCTCGAATCGCATCCCAGTCTTCATTCATTTCGCCAATTCGTTGACGCAAGCCATCATAGTACGCATCTGGAGTGTATAGAAACTCAACTCCGTTTATCCGCCACTGTTGAACGACTTTGACAATACTATTAGTTCTCAACGCAATATGTTGGACACCAGATCCCTGATAAAAGTCAAGATATTCTTGCACCTGAGACCTACCACTGCCGATTACAGGCTCGTTCACCGCAAACCGAACCTGACCCGTTTTATTCTGTAACACTTTTGAACTTAATGCTGTATTCAGCGTTGAAATATCGCGACTCGTGAACTCCTGAAATGCATAAAAATCCATGACTGAACTGTAGAACTTTGCCCAGCCATCCATCTTGCCTAACTCAACATTAATCACAATATGATCGATTTCGATTAACTCTGGTATGGGTGTAGAGAATTGGCTTGAGAGAGGAACATACTCTGGGGAAAACTCTGTATTGTGATGACGGTGAACAAACGAATGCACCAAATCATTGCTGTAACTGGCGATCGTTGCCTTAACGAGACATCCTGCTTCTCCCGCGATCGTTACAGGTTCGAGAATGGGTTTTGCACCTCGCATCACAGCCGACTTGAACGTAGCATGGACATCATCCACACGCAGAGCAATGTCATACACTCCATCGCCATGTAACTTTACAAACTCAGCAACAGGGCTATCGGGTGTAAGAGCCGATGTCACAACAAAGCAAATATTGGACTGCTTTAAGACGTAGGAAGAACGATCGCGCCAGCCCGTCTCAAGTCCTGCATACGCAACAGATGTAAACCCAAATGCGGTACAGAAAAAGTGGGCTGCCTGTCGAGCGTTCCCGACATAAAATTCCACGTAGTCAATTTCTTCCAGATGCAGGGCATTTTTTTCCTGTATCTGAGTTCGCTCAGATGCCTGAACGGTCATGAGATTGCACTCCTCTGAACCCCATCGTCACTATAGCAATCTCATCGCGATACGCGAAGGGGCAAAGCATCCTGTGCTCATACAAATTTGATCGATTGGACGCAATTGGAGAACCGCTACAATTTCGCCTACCAATCCAGCCGCAATCCTTGATTCATTAAGAATTCTTGAAGTTGTAGCGTGAGTCCTTCAGTGATGATGTCTTCTGGCGCTAAATCTTGGCGATCTTGAGCAATCAACCAACCTGCTGTTCCTCCTGCGGCTGAACCAATAACCCATTCGCCATAGTGGACGCGCGTTGAGGCATTCGCAATATGGGTAGCTGCGATCCCTTTTCCTCCAACTAAGACATTATCGACACCTTGAGGAATCAACGCTTCTAGAGGAATTTGGGTAGGGCGAATTAAGCTATCATCCTCAACGGGCGCACTACTAGCTTCCCAGGAAGGACGATGATCGCGATAGCGACAACCATGAATATCAATGCTGTAATGAGTCAGCCCAATGACGGTAGCACTGAAATCGCGTCCTACCATGTCGGCTCGAAGGTCTTCTTCCTGAAGCATGAAGGCATCTTGTCCATAAGCTGCTTGCCCTAAAATCCGTCGTCCTTCTCGAATGTAGGGCATCATGCTCAACCCGGAAATCGTATTCATTGGTGTGTCTGGTCCTGACAAGAGAGCTAGCGGAAATCGAGGTTCCGCTTGAGTTTTCATCAACCATTCAGCAAACAGCAGGGCATGTTCCTCCGCATGTTTGAGCGCACTGAGCGAGACACCACCCATCCAATTTTGATACTGCCCTGTCACTTCAAGCTCTTTGTCTGTCAGGATCAGGGGTGGGTCCATCCAAACCCAATCGTTGCCCCGATTCCAGTTCACCATCGTGATGTCTCCAGGGGCTGGAGCCTGGTCATAGGGATTATTCAGCCTAGTACTGACAATCCGGCGATATTGGAAAAAGCTACCGCCTATGAACATGGGAAAGCGTCCTAAGCTATAGTCTTTCTCGTGTTCGCGTCTGGAATATTCTGGCTCAATTTGGGCAAGTGTTGCGAGGCTAGTACCACTATCATCGCGTAGAGCCAGCGCAAATGGAAAGGTGAAGCCTTGGGTGCATTGGGGATTGTCTTTTCGGGAGGCATGAGTTTCCCCTGTGGTTGCTTTTGATTCCGATCCTAAGCGATAAGGAATATTTGCCCACCCGACCAGTTCTCCAGTATCCGTAGCATCGATCACAATCATTCGTTTGCCAGGAGGAGGTTGCATCCAGATGGGAACTTTATCAAACGTGTTATCGGCTGACCAAGAATACCAAGAGGCTAATTCAACGGATGGACGACCGAGGGGCATATAGTCTGCGTTTCGAGGGATACGACGCACCCCATACACGGCTGTGATTTCTTGACCTGTGACATCAAACTCTGCCCCTTTGAAGGCAGTAGACGTTTCCCATCGACTGCCCGGAGCCGATTGTGATGAGATCTGGAGCAAGTCACGAGCCGCCATTGCTCCGGCTTCAGGGGGGAAACAAAGCGTTCCGACCCAACAACTGTTGATGTTCTGAACGGGTTGCGGGGAGGGAAGATTCGTCCAAGAGGGCAATTTGACTAACTCGCCGCTGATCATGTACTTGAAGTCAAGCCAGTTAGGAGCAAAATTTTGGCGCGATCGCATCGACTGAGACTCATCGATCGCTGACACTCCTTGACTGCTGATTTGTCCTCCTAACCACGGACTCAATTCAATGAGACAGGTTTTTGCACCTGCTTGCATCGCTTCGGACGCCGCCGCCACACCACCCAATGACCCACCCACTACAACGACTTCGCATTCCCAGATTTCTTGAGGGGTCGGCAAGGGATTGAGTTGTGGTCTGCCGTTCATTTGGCTAATGAGATCGTCTACTTCGGGTGAGTCCCACCCCGTTTCGGTTGGCTGAGTGCTGGAACCACTCGACATGGGTGTGACAATTCCACCCCAAGAAAAGTACTGAAGGGTTCCGAGGAGGATCGTTGCGCTGCTTGGAATCAGAAAGCTGACGATGGCTAATTGAGTAATTTGACGAGCAGATAACGGTCGATTCACAGCTAAAAACTCGCTAAATACAACTTAATTGATAGATTTTGATGATCATCATAGATAGAGTTCTCAAGTTCATACACTTCAGCACAACGCCAGATATAGCGTAGCTCTGCGCTCTAATCTAAACTCTAATAAGAGTACAAGCTTTATTCAAATTTAGGCTTCAGATATTGTTTCAAAAACTGAAGTTTAAGCGAATAATGATCTATGCCCAGAGTGCCCAAAATCCGAGTGGAGTGAACGTTACATCGTGTTGCTCATACGATCGGCTGGTGTGTAAATTTGTGTAACGATGTGGTTAGAGATGAGCTATCAGCTAATAGCTAGGATTCAAATCCCAACAGCATAGTTCCGGACATCCGGGCGGGACACTGGTGAGGGAAAGAGGGTTTGGAAGGCGGCATCCCGATCGCCCAAGGTTTCATAGAAGAAAAATGAGATTCCGGCAAACTGACGATCGCGAGTCGATCGCACTTGCGCCTCAATCTGTCTCATCTCGACATTGAGAACCCGCAAACCCACCAGGATACCGATGCCAACCGGAATCTTCTGACGAATGTGCTGGAGTTCGGGGCGATCGAGTTCTTCGGTGAAAGGTTCGAGGTCGGTTCGGTAGACTTGCACAATCAATTCATCAATGAAGCCCAGATCTACCCACGGATACCAGTTCTGGAGATACATCCGATAGGAGAAATCTCTGGGGTTCGGTGAGAGCGAAATCAGGCAATCGGGTTTGCGAGTTTTGATGGCTGAGAAGATTCTGACCATCAAGTCTGAGACTTTTCTGGCTCTCCACTGCATCCACTCCCGCTCATTGGAGTCAGCCGGTGGACGCTTACCCGTCTCCTGTTGGTAGAGGCTGACTGTGTAATCATCGTAGCCCAGTTCGATCGGTGTCCCAAAGTGATCGTCAAACTGAATTCCATCAATGTCATAGTGGGTGACAACTTCAATCACCATGCTCAACATGAACTCTTGCACATCTGGATGAGCAGGATTGAGCCACACGAAGCGATGTTGCCCTTGATCGCCATGTACAAATACCTGCGTACCATCCTTGCGGCTCATGACCCATGCCGGGTGACGCTTGACCAGTTCAGAGTCTTCTGGAGCCATCAATCCAAACTCAAACCAGGGAATCACGGCTAGCCCATGCTCGTGACTGAGTTCGATCGCTTCCTCCAACATATCCCGATCCTCGAATTCCGGGATTGGATCAACGGCATCTCCTGTCACCTCTTCGGCAGCAGCACTGGGATATAACGTGTGACCTTCATTCCAGACGGTGGGATAAATCGTGTTGAAATTGAGACGCGCCAACCGCCCAATCCCCTGTTCCAATTTGTCTTTAGAAAACAGCACGTCACTATCGATGTTGGTCAGCCAGACTCCGCGCAGTTCACTGGTATGAGCCAATGCATCAGCGGTTGGCAAAGACTGAGCGGCGGCGATCGTCGGCAAATGGGCAATCAGAGCGATCGTCAGTCCTAATCCGAGGAGAAGGAGCGATCGGAATGCCCGCTTCCACATCGCGGCTATCCCAGTGATGCGCCAGTTTATGCTTTTGTAAATAATTCTCTCACGCAGAATTTTTGCGTTTAACGGTGTCCTGGATTCACTCCTCATACTCTAGCCTTCCATCACTCCTTCAACACTTGAATAGAATACATCGATATGCTCCGGCTAGAAATCTAGCTTGACATACTCACCGGGCTGAAACCACGGTGATTCTTGACAGATCATTGCAACCCGCTACCGAGGTAGTCTTACAGTCGCTCCCTGTCCATTTAGAGTCGTGCCGATGCCCCATGCCGACTTTTCTATATTTTTCGATGCATTCTCATCCCTGTCGTGTTCAGCACCGCAATTCATGCAAAGAACTGAACGGATAGACAGATCAATCTTTCCCCAACGATACCCACAACAGGAACAAGTTTGACTGGTAGGCTCCCAGCGATTAATAACTATCAGTTGACGGCTCATTTTTTGGGATTTCCCTGCACACAAACCCCTGAACTCCCTCCATCCTTGCAAACTAATTGCTCTTGCTAGCTTGCGATTTTTAACCATCCCTGACACATTAAGATCTTCCAGTGCAATCACTTGGTTCTCGTTAACTACACGGGTAGAGAGCTTGTGCAAGAAATCCTTACGAGTATCAGCGATTTGGTTGTGCAATTTGGCAATTTGTCGTCGGGTAATCTCTCTTCTTTTGGAGCCTTTAACTTGCTTAGCAAGTTTACGTTGTTTCCGCCTAATACGTTTGTCTAGACTGGAATAATCGGGACTTTGAACCTTTTCACCGTTGCTTAAAACAGCAAATGTTTTGAGTCCCAAATCAATCCCGATTGACGCATTCATTGCAGGCATTGTTACTGCTACAATCTCTACAACAAAACTAAGAAAATAGCGATTAGCACAATCTTTGATTACTGTTACAGAACTAGGTTCAGAGGGTAATGTCCTTGACCAAATTGGTTTAACATTGCCAATTTTGGCAAGATACACTTCCGTTCCCTTAATTGAAAAACCTCCTATTCTAAATCGTGCTGACTGTTTTGCGTTTTTCTTTTTGAATCGCGGGAGTCCCATTTTTGCTCCCTGGCGCTTTTCAGTTTGAGATTCAAAAAAGTTTTTGTAGGCCACTCCTAAATCGATAACAGATTGCTGCAATGGGATATTGGAAACCGTGGACAGCCATTCCCGTTCAGGAGTCTTTTTGGCTTGAGTAATGACCCATTTTTGCAAGTCGTTGTTACTTGGGAGTTTTTCCGACTGCTTGCAAATCGCCAGTGCCTCATTCCAAACAACTCTACAGCAACCAAACAACTGAGCCAACCTCTGTTGCTGTTGGTCTGTTGGATAGAAACGATACTGATACCTGGCTTTCATGGAATACGCTAGAATTGGTCTACTACTTAATTATAGGTTGGTATGCACCAAATGGCAACCCGATTTCGCAAGGAGGGGGCATAGTGTTACAGGCATTAAGATTCATTTGGTCTGTGTAGTTAAATATCGTCGGTCTGTGTTTACAGCCGAAAGTTTAGGGTTGATTGAAAAATCGTTTCGAGACGTAGCCAAAAAATCGATTTTCAGATCCTTGAGTTCAACGGTGAAGGCGATCAGGTTCACGCACTGATTGAATATCCACCTAAGCTATCTGTATCGCAACTCGTTAATGCGCTCAAAGGAGTGTCTAGCCGTCGTTATGGACAAGCTGGATTCCCTAAACCGCACAAGGAGTCGCTTTGGAGTTCCAGCTACTTTGCGCTTTTCCGTTGGTGGGGCACCGTTGGATGTTCTAAAAGAGTACATTAGAAATCAAGAAAAGCCGTCCTAGAAGGACGGGGCTTGAGACCCAGTTTCTCGGTCAACGTTCCATTGCGCAAGTAGAAGGACAACTGAAAGGACAACATTTAGCCTTTCACTATGCAACAACCCAATTTGATTGAGAGTTTGGCTCTGGGCTAGTCATGGGGCGAAGATATTTTTGAACAACTTGAATCACCTTCGCAGATTCAGGTGGTTTGGCTAGAAACTCGGAAGCTCCGGCTAGCCTGGCGCGAACTCGATCGACGACGCCATCATGCTGGGTCAGAAAGACGATCGGCGTGTGTTGAAAATCAGACGTAGTTCGGAGGAACGAACAAAGCTCGTAGCCATCCGCGTTGGTCATGACAGGATCGAGAAAAATCAGCTTTGGTTTGCGTTCAGCCAGAGCCACAATGCCTTGCAGTGGGTTAAGGATAGTGAGAACTTCGTAACCGAGGGGTTGGAGGATTTGGGTAATTGTTGAACCTGTTATGGGATTGGCATCAATGCAGGCGATCGCCGGTTTAACCGCAGGGCGAAAAACGGTTGCAGGCTTCGTACACAAGGAAGGCAAATCTGGAATCTCTTTCAGTTCAATCATCCCTAACCGAATCAAGGGCAACAGAGAGCGAATTACTATGGGTAGAGGCTTTTGCATCTCTAACGCCAAATCCCAGAGAGTATACTGTCCACGCATCAGCTTTAGCATACTTTTATAGGTTGCTGGAGAAACCTGAGACTCTAGCTGAGGACGGTTTCTAAGCGTGGGAGACAGATCTGGCGAGAAGTGTGCCATTAGCTCCTGCAAAAAGCCTAATCCGCAGTCGCGCCACTGTTCTCGTAAATGATGCGCCTCTCGAACGGCTTGCTCCACTGAAAGAAATGTAATTTGTTGAGGAATGTGTTTGCCTGAATTCCATTGAGTGGAGAAAAACTTCTGCGCGATCGCCGTAAACACAACTTCTTGTACAACACTCTGGATCACCGCTTTGTACTGCGTCGCACTAATCCGTTTCTGCTGTATCGCCTGGTTCAGCAAATCAACTTCCCACAGATCGGCTTCTGAATGGACAGTGAGCAGCCAACCACTATTAAAACATTCTGAACAGGAGTGCTTAAAGGCTCTATACCAACGTCTAACTGGATGCATTCCTCCAGTCGCATACACAATCCGCCCTAAAAAGAAGTAGAGCTTCCATCGGAGAGAAGTTTGCTTCCCGTGCGTAATTACTAATTCACCTGTTGCCCGTTGCTGAGACAACAGCAGCAGATTGTGGGCAACTTTAGTCATCCCTGACATCTCTGTAGCCATAACTGACGATTTCCCGGTTCTCCTGAGTGTTAGATCTGAAACCTGATTCGGAATTGAATTTGCGGATATGTTGCCGTAGTTCGAGCCGAGTTCTGATATTTTTTCAGATGCCAACGATATAATTCATCATCATCGGTTCACTAGACACTCGGTATCCCTGCAAATACGGAATTCTGCTTCGCATAAATGCTGATGCTCATGGCAAGAATAGTTCCATCTCAGATAGAGGTTTCTGATTTGTAGCCTTCAGATCAGCTTTACGCCAATTTTCTGAAGCGGTTATGTCCGCCTTGATTCAAGGCTCAAGGAGGGGAAACAGTGACCATTCTGCAAATGTTCTACAGATGACAAAAGTGCCTAAACATGGTTTAAGAGTTATTGCGGAATCTGGGTGGAACCGATTAGCCTGCTCAGATGTCAATTGTTGGAAACACAGTGAGGAGGATATCCAGGTAAACCTATGACTAAAGCATTTCATGTTCTCACTGCTGCGGGATTTGCCGCCACCCTGATGGCTGCGATCGTGGGATGCAGTCAGGCTCCTGAACCAAATACGTCTGATTCTCAATCTGATTCTCAAGATGCAACTACCGAGCAAGCCGCTACTGAAGACGGCTCAGCCGAATCTGCCCCACGCAAAAATGATTTCAGAGTCGTCGATACTCTGACGCTTCCTGCTCCTGCGGTTGACCCAATGGCAATGGTATTTCAATTACGGCAACCCGTTGGAGAACCGATCGGCTCTGAGCAAATCCGGCTAAACTACCCCGCTCCCGGCAAAGCGGTTGTCACTGTTGTCATCCGAGGGTTGCAGGATGATTCAGTCAATGCAACTCGGACTCGCTATGAGTTTCAGCCTGCTCCCAGTTCAACCGATACCAATCGGCTCTGGCAAATTACTCAGGTGACGCAGCAAAACAAATGCCAACCCGGTCGGGGACCTCAAGATTGGTCAGGCGAATTATGTAACTAATTGAAACAGTAGGGTGGGCAATGCCCACCTTAATTTTTTAGACAATTCCGTTGCCTTGGACGATGTGTTTTATAGTAGTTAAGGTTTCCAGGCTGATCAGCCCTCGACGGTGCCCTTTTTGGTTGGACATTCCAAGCGCGATCGAGCTTCCTCGCTTGGGATTGCGATAGAAGCGAGGGGAAGCATTGATATAAGTCATGGCACTGTTGATGCCAAGCGCAAATTGACGGCTTTCCTGGTAAGATTCAGTGGCTAAGCAATCGGCGTGACCACTACTGTATTGATTGATCCAGCTAATCGCCGTCTCTAGCCCATCAACGGGTTTAAACGCGATCGAGTTGTCTAAGTAAGCTTGTCCCCATTCGGAGGTACGGGTTTCTATGGTGAATAGCTCCGGAAACTCGGCAACTAGTCTGGCATCTCCTCGTAGCTCAAAGCCTTTCTCCTTGAGGCTATTCCAGAGCACAGTCAGCGCCGTCGAGCTATGATTACGATGAAACAGAACCTTTTCGATCGCATTCACTGGATCAGGTTCGCTGCGATGGCTATCAAGAATCATCCAACGAGCAATATCGAGGCTACCAGAGGGCGACCAGTAGAGGTAGCAATTGCCGATCGCAGACTTCAAGACAGGAGCCGTTGCCTGCCGCATTACCTGCTGTACTAAGCTCGCTCGACCGTAGGGAATCACTAAGTTAACATACCGATCCTGGGTCACGAGTTCACGAGTCAGATCCCCTTGATCCGATGGCAAGAGTTGCAAAGAGTCGATTGGTAAACTTGCGTCTTCGATCGCCACTTGTAATGTTTCTGTAATCACCCGATTGGAGTGACTGGCTTCAGGACCACCCCGGAGAATCAAACTGTTGCCTGTGCGGATGCAGAGTCCGGCAGCGATCACTCCCAACTCCGGAAATGCTTCATACACCAGCGCAATCACACCCAAGGGCATCAATTGACAATAGGTATGACATTGATCAATTTGATACGTTGGAATATTAAGTACCTGCTGGATAGGATCAGACAGTTCTGCCAATCGCTGAAGGATTTGTCCAGCAGTCTGAAGGCGTTCTGGAGTCAGTTTCAACCACTCCAACACCAATTCAGGCACCGCCATCTCCCGACTTGCCTCCAAATCCAGCGTGTTTGCCTCCAAAATATCATCCTGCCTCTCCAGGAGAATCTCAGACATGAGCTGGAGTGCGCGACTACGGTGTGTCCCCTTCAAACCTGCCAACATTAACGAGGATTGGTGGGCACGCTGGGCAATAGTAATTAGATCAGGTGAAGAATTCAAGAACGCCTTCGCATCGACTAACGTCTACAAACTAACCACAGCATTAAGACTAGCATCATCGACAGCACCAACGCTGCAATGACTCGGAAGGTAACACTGTTGCTCAGTGGCGACTGTAAGGTGGTGAGGAGCAGCAAAAAGACAAGGACAAAAATCGTCACCAGGGTCAGTGGCAGATATCCCCTACCCAAACTTGCGTGGGCGATGCTCCACTGATTCCCAGTCCAACGCCACGCTTTTTTATAAGGGTAGTTTGTAGAAAGCTGTTCAATAACATAGCCATTGTCCTGGACTACAAAAATTTGCTGACAGCGATTGCAACCGAAAGCTTCAGTGAGGGCGATCGGCGTTAAACGTCCCCGGCGGCGGCAGGGGCAAGGATAATCGGCGTTTAGATCAATTTTTTGAAGTTTCTGGGATTGCACAGGCAGGGGCAACGCAACGTGAGTTAGCTCAGATTTGAAAAAAGCTAGCAACAGTTTAACCAGATTAAATATCTCTCTGGGTAGAGATCCCATTCACTCTACAGCCAATTCAGTATTAATCCGGCTATTGCTGTTTTAGCAGATGTTCATCTGTCCGAGGTGAACACTTTCCAATGTAGCTCAACCCCAGTTGTCATCAGTGATTGTTAACACTCTTTTCAAATGAGATTAGGATTTTGGTAAGAAAACGTATCACCAAGATCAAAATCTCATGTGAACACTGGAAAGTTCGAGATAGGTTTGAAAGCGGGTAACGCGATTCGAACGCGCGACATTCACCTTGGCAAGGTGACGCTCTACCACTGAGCTATACCCGCGAAATTCGGACAATTTCTAGTTTCCCAGACTTCCAGCAATCTGTCAACTCAATTTCAAGTTTTTGAATCCGTAAGAGTAGGGTAATACACAGAAATGTCTAGTCAGCAAGATCCGTAAGGACGGCACTTTTAAGAGAGCCAGGTAGAGGTTGAGGGTGGGTGCCAGAAAGACTGTTTCCATGTAAGTCGGGATTGGCGGATCGAATCTGCCGCATCAGGCTTGCCATTTCGATCGCACTCATTGCATATTCCCATCCTTTATTGCTTTTGATTCCAGCCCGCTCAAGCGCCTGTTGCATCGTGTCAGTCGTCAAAACCCCAAAGACAACTGGGACTCCAGTTTGAAGCTGAGTAGCGGCAATTCCCTTAGAAACCTCTGCGGCTACAAAGTCAAAATGGGGAGTAGAGCCGCGAATCACCGCTCCCAAGCAGATGATGGCATCATAGCGATGTGTTAACGCCAACTGACGAGCAACGAGCGGGATCTCAAAACTCCCAGGAACCCAGGCATAATCAACCTGAGTTCCTTGTGGATTAGGATCAATGCCGTGGCGCTTTAAGCAATCTTGACAACCCTCTAGCAATTTGCCAGTTACCAGATCGTTAAAACGACCAATAACGATCGCAAATCGTAGAGGTTCAGTGTGGGTAAACGTGCCTTCAAAAACAGCCATATCGAAAATTCGCTAGAGTATCACCATCACGGCTTCATAACTCTAGCCTAAACCACGAAGTAGTTGAGTCCGCCAACAACAAGCACAAGCACCACCCATAGCCCTGATCCTAAAAAGATCAATCGCTTAGACTGATCCCAGTTTTGCGGGGACGCATAAGCAACCGGAACCGCAACCACCATAACAAACGAAATAACCACCAAAGCCGCGAGGGCAATTTGGAATAGAATAGCCATCGTTTTCCTCCCAATACAGCATAGGGTGTGGCGATCGCAGGCACAGCAATTATGACCTGCTTTTTAAATCACCCCTAGGTAGTAACCTATCAGAAATTGGCACCGAGTGGGAAGGATGAAGGATGAAGGATGAAAATGGAGTTAGGTCGGGAAATAGGTAGTAAGCGTTAAAGGTTCTTTGTCAGATTTTTGTAGGGTATTGGCGGAGCAGTCCGAAGTTCACACGTTGCCTGTTCGATGGAAAATTGAAGGTTAGAGGAATTAAGCCGCACATCGCATTAACCAAACTCTCATTTCCTTCATCCTTTATCCTTACTTTATGGATCTCATCCTCTGTCACACAACGGCTGATTTCGATACGCTAGGAGCGGCGGTGGGCTTAGCGCGGCTGCGTCCAGGTGCAAGAATTGTCTTGACGGGAGGATGCCACCCGACAGTGCGAGATTTTTTAGCGTTGCATCGGGATGAGTATGCGTTGATCGAGCGGCGATCGGTCAATCCAAAGCAAATCCGCACGATCGCGGTAGTCGATACGCAGTGGCGCGATCGATTGGGTAAAGCTGCCGAATGGCTAGATCGTCCAGGAGTCGAGATCACAGTCTATGATCACCACTTGGATAGCGAAAGCGACATTCCCGCGACCTCAAAGCAAATTGAACCCGTAGGAGCGATCACCACCTTGATCGCAGAGCAATTGCAGCAGTTGAACTGCCAGCCATCCGCTATCCATCTTGACGAGAAAAAATCCCTCCCTCTCCCCATCCCCCCATCTTCCCATCCCCCCATCTTGACCCCTGCTGAAGCAACCGTAATGGCGTTGGGGATTCATGTCGATACGGGATCGCTGACATTTGACCATACGACGGTGCGAGATGCGGCGGCGTTGACGTGGCTAATGACGCAAGGGGCAAGTTTGCGGGCGATCGCAGAATATGTGGAACCGGGGCTTTCACCGCAGATGCAGGACTTGCTGACGATCGCCCTTGAAGATCTCCATATGGAAACAATTCAAGGCTTTACGCTAACCTGGGTACTGCTGTCAGTAGAGACTTATATTCCGGGGCTGTCGAATCTGGCGTCCCGGCTCCTGAGTTTGACTGAAACTGATGTGCTATTGTTGGCGGCTCGATACAACGTGAGTGCAGGGGATGAACGGCTGACCGTGATTGGACGATCGCGCAGCAGTGCTGGAGCCGTTTCCACAGAAGGCATTGATTTAGCTCACTTATTCAGACCATTAGGGGGAGGAGGACATCCCAAAGCGGCGGCGTTGACGCTCCGAAGTGATGATCCGAATGCGGTATTGATGCAGCTAGTAGAACAACTGCGATCGCAACTTCCCCATCCTCCCGTTGCCAGAGAATTGATGTCTTCGCCCGTTCGCACAATTCGACCAGAAACGACGATCGCGGAAGCCCAACGGATTCTATTACGCTATGGTCATTCTGGGCTATCAGTCGTCGATGCAGACGATCAACTGGTCGGAATTATCTCTCGTCGTGATCTCGATATTGCCCTGCATCACGGGTTCAGCCATGCTCCGGTTAAGGGTTATATGACCACTAACCTCAAAACGATCGCGCCTGATACGCCTCTGCCCGAAATCGAGTCGCTGATGGTGACGTATGATATCGGTCGGTTGCCTGTCTTGGAGAATAGCGATCTGGTGGGGATTGTGACTCGCACCGATGTATTGCGGCAGTTGCATCGGGAGAAGGCGATCGGGTGGGAGCAGGGGAATAAGAGAGGAGGGGAGCAAAAGACAAAGGACAAAGGACAAAGGACACTCCGAAATTCTTGTTTGTTGCCAGAGGTGGTGCAAGGATTGTTACGCGATCGGCTGACATTGCCGCTTTGGGAAGTGCTGATGATTGCCGCAGAACAGGCAGAGCAGCGAGGCTGGCAACTTTATGTGGTGGGAGGAGCCGTGCGCGATCTGCTGCTTGCCGATCCAGATGATGTCAGGGTGAACGGCAATTCGCCCCTACCGATTGACGACATTGATCTGGTCGTTGATGGCTTTCATCGGGCTGCCGATCAAGCGGCGGGGGTAGAATTGGCGAAAGCGTTGCGAAAAACCTACCCAAATGCGCGTCTGCAAGTGCATGGTCGGTTTCAAACTGCCGCTTTGCTGTGGCATAACGATCCAGCACTAGATTCACTTTGGGTTGATATTGCCACCGCTCGGACGGAGTTCTATCCTTATCCAGCCGCGAATCCGGAAGTCGAAGCCAGTTCGATTCGTCAAGATCTGTATCGACGAGATTTCACGATCAATGCAATGGCGATTCGTTTAACGGCTCCCCGCACGGGTGAGATACTGGATTTCTTCGGCGGATTGCTTGATTTGGAAGCGAAACAAATTCGGGTTCTTCATGCCAATAGTTTTATTGAAGATCCGACTCGCATCTACCGTGCAGTACGGTTTGCTGTGCGACTGAACTTTCAAATTGATCCGCAAACGGAAGGCTATATTCGCCATGCGATCGCCAGTGGCGTTTATCACCGGATTCAAGCCGAGATGGACAAAGCGCCAGCCTTACAAACTCGTTTGCGGCAAGAGTTGAAATATATCTTGCAAGCACCTTATTGGAAGTCAGCCATTCGATTACTGGCAGATTTGGGTGCGATGTGCTGCATTCATTCCAATCTTGTTTTGACCGATCAATTATGGTGGCAATTACGATTAGTTGATCGCTGGCTTAAACGCTTCGATCCACAATCGAACTTGGATCATTGGCTGACGTTGCTGGAAGTGATGCTAAGTGGATTAGAGGGAACCAATCGCATCAAAGTCGCTGAAAACTTGAAACTTCCGGCAGATAGCATTCAACGATTGCACAATCTGTCCGAAATCAAAACTCATGTCACTGAGGTCTTACCCAATTGTCAGCGTCCCAGTCAAGTTTTTCAACATTTAAGTCAGTATGATCTGTCAACATTGACGCTATTAGCTGTGATTGTTCCTCGATCGATTCGCAAACAAATTTGGCACTATCTAACACATTGGGCAACGATAAAATCGCCTCTGGATGGCAACGATTTGAGAAAACTAGGCTATCAACCTGGGCGACATTATAAACCGATTTTGGATGCATTGTTAGCGGCTACATTGGATGGGGAAATAGGCGATCGATCGGATGCTGAATTGTTCTTGAAGACTCATTTTCCTCTCAAGTGAGGCAACATCAATTCGCTGCATTTTGGGCAGCAAAAGCACAACGACCCATCGTTTGAGACGATCGCCATAGGTCATCATTAACTTGTCTCCACTCAATAACGGAGCAAGAGCCAGTCCAGAGCTTCCCAGCCCTAAAGTTGCATATCGCGTTTATTGCGGGTTTTCCAGGGCGGCTTGGTCAGAATCTTGCTCTAAGACGACTCGTTCGCCGTAGTTCAGCAAATTTTCTAACGTGGCTAAGCGATTTTCCCAGGTTTGAACGCGATAGTCTTCGGTTAAGGCTTGCAGGTGCATCCAGCCGGCAAACTGCGATCGAAATGTCTGCAATCGCGTTCTGGCTTGCTCAAGGCGGCGACTAGAGGGATCATTGGCTAATTCTGCTAATGCGTCTTCCAAGGCTTCAGCTTCAGTTCGCCATGCCTCCAGGTTTTCACCCCGAATCCAGAGTTGATCTTGGCTGAGCAAAAAACTCCATTCGCGTCGGAGGGCAGTGAAGCGGTTGAGAGCAGCATCAAAGGGCTGGCGGTAGGGGATGGGATCAGCGCCTCCTGTGCCTTGAGTGCGGGTGAGGATGGCTTGCAGCGTTTCCTGGAGATGAGCAGTCGCAAAGATGGCGTATCCTTCCGTGGGTAAATCTCGCAGAGCCTGGATTTGGTCGAACACAGCAGCATCCGAGAGATTCAAAATCCGAATTCCAGGCAGAATGATGGTTGAGCCAAGATTGGCATTTTCAGATAGCCAGGGAGCCGCGAGTTGCTGTAATCGATGAGTATCCGCCGCATAGGTCATCAAAACAATCATGTCTACCTCGCCTGCTCGTGCCCAGGTTTCCCAACTCTGTTGAATTTTTTGGAGGCGATCGGGTTCTGGAAGGGCGAATACGGCAGTGGAGAGGACAACATTGGGACGGAGGCGGTGAATCAGATCGGAGGTATCCGCCACGAAGGAGTTCACTTGTTCAATGCGGAATTCTGTCCATTGTTGCCAGAGTTGGCGCGATCGCTCATCGCTTCCTCCGGGTGATAGCGTGATCGGATCGACGCCTGTGATGCGCTGGAACTGTTGACGTGCTGCCACGCCATAGCCAAACGATCGCCCTGCATTCGCATTCTGGAATGGATAGCGGATATAGTCGAGTTGCAATCCATCAACGTCGTAGCGAGTGATGATTTCTTCAAACAAATCGAGCAAATAGCCTCGGACTGCCGGATTTGCCGGATCAAGGAACGGTTCTTCCTGTCCTGACAGAATTAAATTGCCTCGATTGTCATAGCCTGCCCAATCTGGATGAGCGGAGATGACAGGACCTGGATAATCGATCGGCAAATTGACAACACGGTTGTGAGCATGATTTCCTGCTGCAAATGTCCAGACCCAGGCATGAAGTTCCATTCCGCGCTCATGAGCCAAATCCACCGCCGCTTCTAAAGGGTCCCATCGACGAGTCAGTGGGTTTGGCTGCGGGGCCACGTCACTCGGATAAATCGGGTATCCCGCATTCACCGTTTCAAAAAAGACCGTATTGATGCCCGCCGCCGCCAACTGATCGAAGATTCGAGCCAATCCGTCTCGCGATCGAGCCGCCACAATCGTCCCGCGATCGAGCCAAATTGCCCGCACTTCCGACTGGGCGATCGGACGATCGGTTGGCAAGTTTTCCCAAAGTAAGTCTCGTGCTTCTAGCCAGTGATCGCGTGCCGCCGCATAATTGCGTTCGCTGACCAACTGATTAAACTCCTCTAACTTCTGCTGTGCCGTTTGCAGAATCTCGTTGGCGGCGATAGATGCCCCGTTCACCGGGATCGTGTCATCTGCGCTGGCAGTCAAATTTGGCTCAACTGGCTCTTCATCCTCATCTTTCTGCCGTTCTTCGTCTTCTTCGATCGCCGCTGTTGTGGGGGGTGCCGCCATTTCCAAATCTGGATCGCTGTCAGCAGAGTTAGCGGCAATCAGGATGCTTTCATAGCGACCGATCAGATTCTCTAGCTCTTGGCGCATGGCAACCGCTTCGACGATCGAGATTGGCAACCCACTTCGTTCAACGATCAATCCGGGCGGTGCAGCGTGGGGATCGGGGTGAAGGAGGGAGGGAGGGA
>JAAUSF010000003.1 GCA_012033255.1 Cyanobacteria bacterium RU_5_0 | reverse complement strand
CCCCATCCCCTGACTCGCATACTGCTGGACGGCTAACACTAGATTCTCTGTCCAATGATGGGTGAGTTCGGCGTTTGACGGCTTCAACCATGACGCGAATCACGGGTTCGGTGCCGGAGGCTCTGACGAGGATTCTGCCTTATCGCCCATTGCCGCTTCGGCTTGTGCGATCGCCCGTTGCAAGAGGTCACTCGTTTGCCAGTTGAGGCGACGATCGCGATCCTCCACTCGTACATTTCGCAAGATCTGTGGGTAGGTCTGGAAACTTTGGTTAACTAATTCTGCCAGAGAAGAACCGGATTGTTGCACCAGGGTCGCAATGTGAAGGGCTGTTAACAAGCCATCTCCCGATACGCCGTAATGAGGACAGAGGATATGTCCAGATTGTTCGCCGCCTAGTTTTGCACCGCGTCGCCGCATTTCTGCATGAACATATTGATCGCCAACGGCAGTCCGAATGAGCGTTCCGCCTTGGTTTTGCCAAGCCCGCTCAAAGCCCAAGTTTGCCATCACGGTTGAAATGATCAGGTTTTCGGGCAGTTGGTTGGCATAACGGAGGGATTGCCCCCAAAGGTAGAGAATGTAGTCTCCGTCTACAATCCGTCCTTGAGCATCGACAGCAATCACGCGATCGGCATCTCCATCAAACGCGAAGCCCAAGTCTGCTCTTTGCTGCTGGATGGCAGATTGTAAGAGTTGAGGATAGGTCGAGCCGCAGTTGACATTAATCCGATCGCCATCTGCATTGTTGTTCAGGGCAATCACTTCAGCGCCCATCTGTGTGAAGACAGTCGGGGCGACCTGGGTAGCGGCTCCCCACGCTAAATCTAGGACGATTCGCATTCCCTCAAAGCTAACGTGATGAAGTGGAGATTGTAGCGATTGCACATAGGTATCTACCAGTTCGGGACGATGGTGGTGCTGTCCCCAGGTCGGAGCCTCGATCGCCAAATCTCCTTCACCTCGCAGTGCAGCCTCAATTTTAATTTGTAGTTCAGGCGCAATTTTTGCACCATCAGCACCAAAAAACTTAATACCGTTGTCTTCTGGGGGATTGTGACTGGCAGAAATCATGACGCCACCGATCGCGTCAGAGGCACTAGTGAGATAAGCAACGGTTGGCGTTGGGCATAAGCCCAGATTCCACACTTCCAGTCCGGCAGCCGTTAGCCCAGCCGAAAGTGCCATCGCCAACATATCACTAGAGTTACGAGAATCTTGTCCGAGGACGATCGCGCCTGAGCCATTCTGCGATCGAAGCACTTGCCCTGCCCAAAAACCAACCTGCAACGCCAGAGGAGCCGTCAATAATTCACCCACCCGACCTCGGATGCCATCGGTTCCAAATAGCCGAGTAGACGGAAGGTTCACGCTTCCCCAATGGTCTAATCGTTCCCTAAATGGTTTCGTAGCTGAGTGATCTTGATCCGAGGATGTCTTACCAGAAGATACAGAGGATAGCACCATAGCAATTTTACACTCCATACATCACACTCAAAGCGGAGCATAGCACGGTTATTCTTAGATCGCATACTGAACTAAAGATACGAATTCATTACATTATTCAGAGTATCATTTCCGAGTTTTTACTAGTATAAAAAAACGGTTTTGGCTTGAGAAAGCAATGAGCAGACGGAAGTTTATGCTTCTGTAAACCTTTTTAGGCTCATGCCGATCCTTCTCATAAAGGCTACCTATTTTTGTGGGTGATAAGAGTCTTAAACCCTTCGTTTCCTTATCAGGATTGTGCAAATTGGCAGTCCCCCGAATGGCTACGGATAGGCTCTAAACTCCAACTTCCGCGAACAGATCTTGCATGGCTTCTACTGATAATCCTTGCTGAATATACTGTGGAGACTGCGGATTATAAGGACTGACAAGCCGATCGATCGCCACAATTCTGGCATCCTCTGGCATCACAGGTATATCTGGATCGAACGCCGTTGGACGCATCAAAGAGCTAGAAAATCCTTTGAAGATGGCAATCTGATCGACTTCGTCCCCAATCTCAACCGTCACCAATAACACCTCACGAGGGCATTTCAGCGTATATTGCTCTAATCGGGCACCGATCGATCGATTCATCACTGTTCAACGGCTGTCCGTCCCTGTTTACCGAGGCGAAAGAAAACAAAGTAACCGAAATAAAGCAAGTAGATAATCAAGCCTACAATCCCTATAAAGCCCAAAAATCCCTCGTTATTGGGTTTGGGATGCAAGACATTGCGGAAACCATAAGGAGCTTCTAGCCAAACTTGGCAAAAGGGAGTGGCGAATGTTGCTTGAGAAAAAGCGCACTGAAGAAATGGCAGGCTAGCCAGGACACCCAAAACGCAATAAATACTGGTTGCCCATCGCCAAGACGTAAAGACTAGTTTCAAAGAACTGCGACGCTGGTCATCAATCTCCTCGTTAAGATCTACCCAAAACCAAAGGCTAATTGGAATCAGCACCCGTGCCAAAATACTCGTCAAGAAACTAAACGGAAATCCGCCAATCATCAGATAAACCGTGATCGCTAGCAGACTAGACACTCGCCAATAGATAATCAAGAGTCGCTGGATGGGTTCCACTCGCCGGACAAACGCCCAAATCAGCAACACAATCGGCAGACTTACTAGAAAAAGAATGGCTAGCCGATAATCCAGCCAGACTAGCGATCGCAGAAGTGCTTCAGACATTTTGGGAAGGATGAGGGATGAGGGATGAGGGATGAGGGATGAGGGATGAAGAGAGATTGGTATGTTCGTCTCCTATCTGTCATCCAATTGCATTTATTACCCTAGCATTTATGGCGATTTTCGATTGCGTAAAATCTGTTATTGGGGCGCAATGTTTAGGGCGAACGGTGTTCGCCCCTACAGTCGGTAAATTTCATCCTTCATTCTTCCCGTCACAGCCCATGCGATCGACTATACCAACGCAGCAGAATCCGAGCGAGGCGATCGGAGCTATGACGGACTAATCCCTGGTCGTCTTCATCCATGACATTCGCGACGAGAGCACGACGACCCATCTGCATGACGGCTTCGCGATCGAAGTATACGGGGTGAGAGCTTTCTTGAGCGTAGCGGATCAGCGATTTGGCGGAGGGTGAGGTTTTCTGGACTAGAACCGCATCAAACAGTTGATAGCCTGTCACTTCATCGATCGTCCGGATATGATCAGAGACGGCATAGCCATCCGTTTCGCCGGGTTGGGTCATGATGTTGCAAACGTAGATACGTGGAGCGGCGGATTGAGCGATCGCTTCGGTAATGTCAGGGACGAGGAGATTAGGAATGATGCTGGTATAAAGGGAACCGGGTCCGATAATAATGTAATCAGCTTCTGCGATCGCTTGCAGAACTTTGGGCAGTGCCGGAGGATTGGCAGGGGTGCAGCCAATTTCAAGAATTTTTCCTTTGGCTTCAGTAATATTTGATTCGCCTTCGATGCGGCGTCCATCGGCGAGTCTTGCCCAAAGACGCATATCGCTGAGGGTAGACGGGAGAACTTGCCCTCGGATTGCCAGAACCTTAGAACTAGCGGCGATCGCTCGTTCGAGATCCCCCGTGACCTCACTCATCACCGTCAAAAATAAATTTCCGAAACTATGACCTGTTAAGCCATCGCCTGCCCGAAACCGATATTGGAATAATTCAGTTAATAATTTTTCTTCATCCGCCAGTGCCGCCAAACAGTTGCGGATATCTCCGGGGGGCAGAACCCCAATCTCCCGTCGCAACCGCCCAGATGAGCCGCCATCATCGGCAACAGTGACAATTGCCGTGATGTTTGCACTGTAGGTTTTCAGCCCTCTCAGCAGGGTTGATAACCCCGTACCACCGCCTAGCACAACGATTTTGGGTCCACGATGCAGACGGCGATGTGTCATCAGGCGATCGACTAGCTCTTCATTGCCTTCTGGCATCAAGACTTCTGTAATCGCTCCCAGGCTGCGCGTCTGTCCCCAGAAAATGAGTAGGATTCCACTAATAATCACGATCGGGCCGCTGACATGACTCGGAATCTGTTGAGTGATAGCTTTGAGACACGCTCGGATAAACTCACCGATATAAAAAATCGGGGTCAAATTCGACCAAATTGCTAACCCCAATCCCACCAAAACCACTCCGGCTGCACTCAACAAGAGCCAGCGTTTGACGAACAAGCCTGGGGCTAGCCACTTGTACCACTGATTAACCCAATTGGGAGGACGGTAGGGCGGCTCCTGCTTCAGGACTTGGAGAGCTTGCTTGAATAAACCCATTGACATGGCAAATTTAAGGGCAAGAAGATAAGGAGATCTAGAAGAAACACCCAGAGATGAGTATTGTGTAACGAAACGATCGGATCATTGTGAGGCGGAACTGAAAGCAGGACTGAAGGATGTACTACGGATATACCCGATAAGTTTTACTCTGTCTACAACACCTGAGTAACTTTAACAACTCTTTGGTAAATTAAAAATAAAATTCGATCGCCTCGCTCAGGTACACCCTGCTAAGACTCAGGACTTGGCATCCTTAACTCTGGGTTCCCACCTTTTGCGGCTCTAGATCCTGGGGAACATCGAAAGTCCGGATTCTGCATTGACTTCAACGCCGTATGCCGTCACTGTAACGACCATCTTAAGCTATGGAGTTCGCTTAGGCTATTGCCGATGAATTGGGAAGCCAGCACCATACCGCCGTTATCGGTTGGTGTCTGGTAGTTCACATGATTAGCTTTGATATGCCTTCAGCGCATATTGTCGAAATCGCTGCATATCAGCATTGAGTGTAGATTCGACAATCCGACCGAGGAATAAATTGTCCATAAGTCTGCCGAGAATACCCGGAATGGCGTAAGCGACCGTCAGTTTGACAACGCTGTGATTACCGCGATCGTAAAACCGAATCGCACCTCGATTTGGCAGACCATCCACGGATTCCCATTGGATTAGCTGGTGCTTCACTAACCGCGTGATCCGAGACAGCCAGCTAAACTCAAACCCGCCAGAGGCTAACTTCCAGCGCGATAAATCGGGATCATCGTCTTTCATCGTCACCGAATCAATCCACTTCATCCAACGAGGCATCTGCTCCAGATCAGACCACAGATCCCAGACCACCTCGATCGGCGTCTCAACTTCAATTTGCACCGTATGTTCCAACCAATCAGGCATAGCTCCCTAAACCCCTATTCCTGTCCCCTATTCCCTGTCCCCAGTTCCCTATTCCCTAAGACCTAAACAACCCTACCCCTTTCACCGGATATCCCATTGGTTCGAGAATGGCGGCGGCGGCTTGTTTGCCGGAGATTGTTGCACCTTCCATACTATCGATGTAATCTTGCTGCGTGTAGCTTCCTGCCAGGAAAAAGTTGGGAATGGGCGTTTTTTGGGAGGGACGATAGACATCCATACCGGGGGATTCGCGGTAGAGCGATTGGGCGAGTTTAACGACGCTATACCAGGTCATATTCAACTCACGGGAAGAAGGAAAGAGATCGTGGACTTGCTGGAGAGCGTGGTGGGCGATCGCCCCGTTGCTCTGGTTGATAAACGGATCCCCAGGAGTCAATACCAATTGCAGCAGTGAACCCTGTCCTTCCCGGTAGTAGTCTTTGGGACTGGTTAACGCCAAATCAGCGAAGCAAGAAAAATCAGCATCCGCCGTGTAGAGCAAGTTATCAATGCCTGCTGCCTGTTTGAGTTGAGTACGGGCATCCGGATCGTCGAGTTCTGTTACCCAGCCATCCAATCGAAGTTGCACTGTAGCAACAGGCACAGCTTCCAGGTTGTAAATATTGTCGAATTCTTTCCAAACTCGCCACTCTGGGGGTAAGAGCCGTTGGATTCCAGGAACATCACAAGCCGCCACATAACTATCTGCGGCAATGGTTTCTTCCCACTCTCCATCCGCAACAACTAGCCCCGTAACATGGGTAGCTTCGCCTTTACTCTCAAACAAGATCTGGCGCGTTTGCCGACGAGTATGGATTTTGGCTCCTCGTGCTTCTAAGTACTGGACGATCGGCTTGTGCAAATATTCTGCCGGAGAGCCTGCCAACAGATTGAGTTTTGAGGCGTTGGTTTTGACCGCGAATAGCTGAAAGATGGTGAGCATACACCGAGCAGAGATGTTTTCGGTGTCGATGAAGCCAAGGGCATAGGCGATCGGATTCCACATTCGCTTCAGGCTGCCATTTGAACCGCCATGACTCCGGAACCAATCGGCAAAGCTAATTTTGTCGAGGGCACGGATGTCTTTCATGGCTCCGTCGAGATCGATCAAACCGCGAATCATCGGACTGGTGCCCAGAGCGATCGCATTGAAGAGTTTGTCCTTCAGCGAGAGTTGCCCCGTGGTGAAAAATGCCTTTAAGCCGTTGAAGGGTGCGCCGATCGGAAATCGGAAATCTAGCGTTCCAATTTCGCCACCCCGGTTGATGAAGGTATGCGTATGTTCCTTAAGCAGCAAGTCCTCATAAGCGCCAACTTTTTTCATCAACTCAAACAGATTGTAATAGCACTGAAAAAAGACATGTAACCCCATCTCAATGTGATTGCCGTCCGAGTCTATCCAACTGCCGACCTTGCCACCCACAAACGGGCGAGACTCAAAAATTTCAACTTCCTGTCCTGCATCCACCAGTTCTACAGCCGCTGCCAACCCAGCCAAGCCTGCACCAACGATCGCAATTCGCATTCAACCTGTTCCTGTTCAGTTTCTTCGCATATTTTAAGGGGAATTCCCTATTGCTGTCCCAATTCTTGGGCGCGATAGTAGGCGGCTCGGACAGCTTCAATCAGGGCGGAGCGAAATCCGGCACGTTCGAGATGGGAGATGCCTGCGATCGTTGTTCCGCCTGGGCTAGTGACGCGATCTTTTAATTCTGCCGGATGAATGCCTGAAGTTTGTATTAACTCAGCCGTACCACGAACGGTTTGTAGCGCCAACTGGGTTGCTACGGCTCTCGGCAATCCGACGGCAACACCTCCATCAATCAGTGCCTCAATCATAACAGCGACATAGCCGGGTCCTGAACCCGATAATCCTGTAACAGCGTCAAGAAGGGTTTCTGGGACTTCTACCACTTCTCCAACGGCTGCAAAAATGCGTTGCGCCAATTGCAGATGACTGGGTTGAGCGTAATGTCCGGGGGCGATCGCTGTTATTCCGACTCCCACCGTAGCAGGCGTGTTTGGCATGGCTCGAATCACGGGCTGTCCTGGAAAAGCCGCTTCTAATTTCTGAAGTGTCACCCCTGCCAAAATCGAAATAACGACTTGAGCTGAGTCCGATCGCGGCAATGCTGTTATCACCGCATCAAAAACTTGAGGCTTAATGGCTAACAACAACACTGTCGCTATTGATGTGACAGTTGGATTGTCTGCTGTCACTTCAATTCCATATTGACGCGCCAAAATATCTCGCCGTTGCGGCTGAGGTTCACTCACAATCACCGCCTCTGGCAGATAAATTCCTTGAGCAATAAGGCGGGATAAAAGAGCTTCCCCCATTACCCCGCCGCCAATAATCCCGAGTTTTGCCGACAACTGAATGCTTGTCTCCTAACACTAACAGTTGCAATTAAAATAATTCACAGAGAATTTGCTTATTTAGTAAGCGAAATAGGATTTACAGCCTGGAGAAATCAAAGATTCAAAATTAAAAACTAAGACGCTCTGTCATTTTCAATTTCCCAATTTTTAATTTCACCTTATTGCATAGGAATAAACCTAATCACAGCTCCGCAATCCTCAATCCTCTGCATGAGTCAATGTTGCCCTAGTGTGCTGACAGGCTAAAATTACGCCATCCGTGCAGCTTGTTCGGCTGCCCAACCAGGAGTCGGGGTCATGGGGCGGGTCGATCGCATCTGAGCTTGCTGCATAGCAATGTCAGCGGCTCCAAATTGAGTGCTGACTTGAACACAGCTAGGGGTAAACAGGAAGATGCTTTCCCCAATTCGCTCTTGATGACCGTCGATCGCATAGGTTCCACCCGCCACAAAATCGACTGCACGCTGAGCCTGATCCGGGTCCATGATCGTGAGATTGAGAACCACAGACTTGCGTTCCCGCAATGCCCGAATGGCTTGAGGCATCTCTTCAAACGATCGAGGCTCCATCACAACTACTTCAGACATACCGTTTGCTGCACCAGGCATTCCAATTACATTGCTCACTGAAGCTACTCCTGTGTCACTAGAAAGGGTCGTTGTCCGTTCCCGCAACCGCCGCCGCCGAGGTTCCTCCTCCATTACAACAGGAGGTTGAGGATGCTCTTCTTGATAGAGATTACGGTATTCTTCGCTGTCCATCTCAGCATACTCATACTCATAATCAACTGGATCATTAAGTCCAACAAAATCCTTCAGCTTAGAAAAGATATTGTTCACTGTTCACACGCTCCATCACAACTAGGGTTAATCCGAAAAGACTCCTAAAACTAACTCGAAAAACAGCCTTCAACTAGTAGGCAGAACACACAATTAACGATGAAACTTGAAGATAATACTTCCCGCAAGAAAGGGACTTTAAATTTAATAAACTCGCAACCGAGTTCACTACCGCAGCAAAAGCCTAGCCATAGGCTCAACTATTAAACTATTCGCCTACATCAGCACCCTGTTTTGCCTTGGCTTAATTCGATTTGAGTCAACAGTATACATCAATTTTTTATAGCGAGTAGCCAAGTTAAAACTTAATCAAAAAAATTACCTGCAACCAGTTTGTTAACTCAACAACAGATGTAAGAAAACGTAAACAATGTAAAAACGTTGCTTCAATAGCGATGTTAAATCTGTGTTAACCAAGCACCTTGGATCAATTTCATCCAGAAACTCAGTGAACACCCAAACTTAATAGCGTCAGCATTGTTCACTATAGAATATTCGACCATTGGAATCAAACAATTAAACCTGAAGTAATTCTTAAGCTCGAGCGATCGATTACATTAAATCACCACCTGAGTATGCAGCTTCCAACGATCGCAGAATCCTCGAAAGATTGATTCAGCGCAGATTTAAGGTGCTTTAAGCTTTTGCCGTCATGGAAATAGTCTCAGACTACATATAGCGTTATACATCTTCTTCGTTGCCACATCTAGAGTATGCCCAATAGTATAGCCCATGCTCAGCAAACTGGAACAACTCCAGGAAAATAGCTAACGCGATGTGCAACTTACGCCAATTTTCTATGAACCTGCCTAGAAAGAGGGGCGTGGGGACTCCGTCCCCACAAGGGGGCTTGCCCCCTTGACCCCCATTTGTTCTGTGCAACCTTAAAAAGAATTGGTATTACGACTACGAAGCTGTGATTTCTGGTGAGGTAGGCATCTTGCCTGCCCCGATTCAGACGGGCAGAACGCCCATCCCACAAGAGATGTAAAGAAGCTGCATATAGCGTTATTTAGAGGAGTTCTACCCTCGTTCACCAAATAAAGTGCGACCGAGCCGGATCAGTGTGGCACCTGCTTTGATGGCTAGCGGGTAATCTTCTGACATTCCCATTGATAAGTGCTGCATTTGAAGGGTTGACCAATTTTGGTGTTGAATTTGCTCTGCTAATTCACGAGTGCGCGTAAATACAGCAAGGATTTCTGGAGGGTTTAACCCATACGGTGGGATTGTCATTAATCCTACAATTCGCAACTGAGAACACTGATTCAGGGCAGGCAAATCAGCAAGCAGTTCTGGGACTGTCCAACCAAACTTATTAGGATCAACCAAGATTTTTACTTGCAAACAGACAGTGGGTTTTTGGGCGATCGATTCAGCAAGTTGATCAAGTCGCTGAGCCAGTTTTAAGCTATCCACCGAATGAATCCACTGAAAGATTTCTAGGGCTTTGGCGGCTTTGTTGCTTTGCAAATGTCCAATGAGATGCCATGTCACATCGGTCAAGTCTTGAAGTTGCATTTGTTTGACGATCGCTTCTTGAATGCGGCTTTCCCCAAAATCTCGAATTCCTGCCTCATATGCCGATCGCATCAACTCCACAGGAACTTGCTTGGTGACAGCAATCAGTTTTACGGAATCGGGAAGGGTCTGGCGAACCTGGATAATGCGGTCAGCAACTTGGCTAGCTGGAAGAAAACTGCTCATTGAAAGGTCTGTTTATGAATCGCCTGAATCTGGCTAAACTCCTGGAGGTGCCCATTACGACGGAGATCGCGCAGTCGAGATTCGACCAAGATCCGAGCATCGCTGCGCCCGATCGGCTCAAACTGAATCCCCTGTATTCCGGTTGTCACCAAAAAGAATAGACGTTGAGCATAAAGAGTCGCGAAAAGCTCACGATTTTCTGCAACTAAACATACTCTGAATAGCAGACCGAATGTTGGATGGTTCAAATAGATTTCCGTATTTTCCATTCGGACTTGGGCTGCATCATGTGAAGGAACAGGTTCTAGCATCAAAATGAGTGTGCTAATGCAAAATGTAAAAGTAAAAATAAGCCGCAATGGTAAACCAATGGCGGTGTGTCAGCAGTGTTTTTTGCAGAGGGTGATGGGCTGAGAACTAATTAGGTTGGCATGGACACAATCAATCCAATTTGGGGCTAATCAGTCACACCGTCTGGAATTCCTGGGGTTAAGAGCTAGAGAACAGGACAGCAACGGCGATCGCATAATCTCCGTCATGGCTGAGGCTGATCCGCCACTGTCCTTCTCCCCACATCGCAGCATAAGTAGCTGCTGCGCGATACAAACAGACTTTAGGAGCACCATTCGCTTGGCGTTGAATTTCAATGTCGGTATAGCTGATTCCAGACCATCCAGTTCCAAGAGCTTTGGCGATCGCCTCCTTCGCTGCCCATCGTCCCGCCAATTGGGAAATTCTAAGCTTGCGCTTTGAAGAATCTGATTGGCAACAATCTCTCCGCTCAGTCGGAGTAAAAACTCGCTGAAGAAACCGCTCTCCAAAGCGATCGACCGCCGCTTTAATTCGGGGAACGTAAACGATATCAGTGCCAAGAAGAACATCCAAAACGACAATCTGTGGAATTTATTCCACCACTCTATGGGAAAAAGTGCCACTATGCTACAAAAATTTTATCGCTTTTAAGCTCATTCGCCCTCAGAGGAAGATTGGCAAACGCACCCTGGTCGATGGCTCAGCAAAAGAACCTCGTGGGGATCAACGTTATAAATAGAGTAAATAGGGTAAAAACATGATTTCGCAAAATCATCTCTGTATCAACGTGATGTGCAACTTCACGGCTACAAGCTTCAATTTCTGGTGGGGTATGCAGCTTGCCTGACCTGATCTGGACGGGCGGGACGAGCATCCCACAAGAGATGTCAAGAAATTGCACACCACGTCTGTTTAGATATCCAAGGTTAAGACATATTTAGCCCTTCTAGTTTCCTAGAATGAAACGGGCGCTCCAGAAAATGCCGATTCCTAATAACGCTAGCCAATCCGCAATTTTTAGTCGAAGCTGATGCCATTCGACACGGTGTTGATTTGGGCTAGTAAACCCCCTCACTTGCATTGCACTAGCAATTTGCTCTGCCCGTACCAAAAGGTTTTCAAGGAGTCGCTCTGCAACCATCGCCCAAACCTGGGTTGTGCCTCGAAAGCCCAGCTTCCTCCAGTTAATTGCTCTCGTCCGAACGGAACGCACCAAGTTTTGCACTTCCTCCAACACAAGTGGAATAAACCGGAGAGAAAGCGTCAGTGTCAAGACGATTTCAGTCACAGGAATATTGAATCGACGTAGGGGTTGCATCAGGCTATCAATCCCTGCCGTGATCTCCTCTGGCGCTGTTGTCAGCAAATATAAATTAGTGCTGTAGAGCAAGAGGAATATAAGTGTTCCAGTACGAACGGCAAGTTCTACCGATCGCCGCGTCACCTGAATCACATCAAAAAAGGGCACTTGCTGTCGCTGAAACAGGATGTATCGATAGTTTGTGGGTTGGGGCAAGTTCTCTAACAAGATGGATTTTGAATCAGGTGTTGAATCGGGATCTGTCGTAGTTGCGCTATTTTCTTGAACAAAAGACAATTCATCCGCCGGTAAACGGGGCTGATTCGGAACATTGATCCCATCTGGAGCAAACAGCGTGATCAGAAACAAGAGCAAACTGAACAAGATGATCAGCCCCATTTGCCGTTTCCAGACTCGAAAAGGCAACATCGTGCTAATCGTGATTAGCAGCATCCAACCGACTAATGACAAGCGCCAAATCGGATTCGCCGCGATCGGGGTTAACAAGAATGTGACTAACCAGCCCAATTTGACTCGCGGATCAATTTTGTGGAGCCAACTGATAGGTTGTTCCAGGTAAAGCCCTATCGGGAGCGATCGTAGTAAATCCATATTCGACTATTTGCCATCAGCTATCAGCTTAACAGCCATAGTTTTAGAGTGGCTGTCAAAATTCTCCCCTTGCCCCATTTGCCAAATTTATATGTTATTCTGCAAACATGGTGCTGGACACCAGCCACTCACGACTCTGTCGTGCTTGAGATTAAACCATTTAGGGAATTAAGGAGGTGATGCCCATGCAAGATAGTAGTAAATGCCTGGGTCGTCAGGTTGGAGTAAGCTGTCTGTGCGCTGGAGCCGTTCTCTAGTAGCTGAGTCAACTTCTTTTGAGAGGTTCATCCTCTGAAGAGATGCTGGATTGGTTGTAGAGTTCCTTCCAGCAGTCTAGTTTCAATCTGAAGACCCGCTACACCGCTCTCACTTTTCTGCGTAAAGGATTATGTTCCGATCGCAGCCTAGTGGGAGCGGATAGTTTTTTAAACTCAGAATTTTATTTATACGAATTCTTTTTAAGGTTGCACAGAACAAATGGGGGTCAAGGGGGCAAGCCCCCTTGTGATGGAGTCCCCACACCCCTCTTTCTAGGCAGGTTCATAGAAAATTGGTATGAGTTAGTTAAATTCTGGGCTTCTAGTGTGTTCTAGTGTGTTTTTGAAAACACAGATTTTCAAGCTAAAACCATTACTCTCAAGCTAGCAACCATCTACTGTTAACTCTGCAATTGTGGTGTGGGATATGAGTAGTAACGTTTCTTGGTGGGGTGCGCTTCTAGCTGCGCCTGCTGCGACTGTGGCACTTGTGTTCGGTAGTCCTGCGATCGCCTCTGAATTAGGTTCTTCAATTGATACGGATGATACGGATCTTGTTTCGACTCCTCTAGCTGAAGAAACTACAGTTGAGGAGATTTTTCTTGAAGAAATTGAAGAAATTGAAGGAAATGTGACTGAAGAGGATTCGATCGATTCGGCTGAATTGCCGACTGTATCTGAGGACGAAGACTCTCAAACTGCCTCCTCTGAGTCTACGCTTGATGACGTGCTTCAGTACAGCCGTGAAGGTCGTCGGAGGCAGACGGAAAACCGCGATTCGTTGTCTCAAGTCACTTCTATCACTCAACTGTCTGATGTTCGACCGGAAGACTGGGCATATCAGGCATTGCAATCTCTAGTGGAACGCTATGGCTGTATTGTGGGCTATCCCGATCGCACCTATCGAGGACAAAGCGCCCTGACTCGATATGAGTTTGCTGCCGGAGTCAATGCGTGTCTCGATCGGATTGCCGAACTGTTGGCGGCTAGCACCGAAAATTTGGCAACCCAAGAAGATTTGGAAACTCTGAGACGGTTGCAAGAAGAATTTGCGGCGGAACTAGCAACGCTGCGAGGGCGCGTGGATAACCTGGAAGCGCGGGTGGCTGAACTGGAAGAAAACCAGTTCTCGACAACAACTAAGTTGCGCGGTGAGATTCTTTTCTTCGCGGCAGTTCCATTCGAGCAGGATGATCAGTTCAATGATCAAGTCATTTTTAGCGATCGGGTTCGACTCAACTTTGACACCAGTTTCACAGGTGAAGATCTTCTGAGAGCGCGTCTTGAGGCTGAGGATACCCCTGAATTTGAAGGGGATCAACTTGGCTTTCAGTTTGGGGGTGACAATGGCGATGACATTCAGATTGATGACCTGTACTACGAATTCCCAATTGGCGATCGGGTGAGTGCCCTGATTGGGGCTAACGGTCTAGATATCGATGATTTCACGGATATTATTAGTCCCTTGGGTCAAAGTTCAGGTTCTGGTGGTATCTCCGAGTTCAATGATCCTCGACAATATGAGCAAGGGTTTGCCGGAAGTGGCGCAGGCGCAGGTGCTAGGATTCAGTTGATCGATGATGAAAGCACTGGACTCAGTTTTGATTTTGGTTACGTTGCCAATGAACCCGGCAATCCCGCAGAGGGAAATGGTTTGTTCAATGGAGACTACAGTGGAATTGTCCAGTTAACCTTTACCAGTGACTTGGTTGACATCGGTGTGAACTATGTCAATGCTTATGATGATTCTGCATTCGATGTCGGTGTTTACGATGTCGAGGGGCCCGCTGTGGCGAATACTTATGGCGCACAGGTCAATTTCAAACTGTTTGATGAAACACTTGAAGTGGGCGGTGGTTTAGCTTTCACCGATGTCGCTGGAATTGGCGGCAGACCTGACTATGATCTCTGGAGTTGGCAGGGTACGTTGGCATTGAATGACTTGGGCGGAGAAGGAAACTTATTAGGGGTTGTGGCAGGTGTTCCTTCTTATACTCGTGATTTGCGGGAAGAAGGTGAAACGGATGACACAGGATTCTTGGCTGAGTTGTTCTATCGCTTCAGTCTAAACGACAATATTGCGCTGACTCCCAGCATCATCTGGTTATCTGATCCATTCAACGATAATGAGGTGGATAGCACGTTTATTGGCTCTCTACGCACAACCTTCAGGTTCTAGATTCAGGTTGCCTAGCTCTGAAGAGACAAGGGTGGGCGGTGCCAATTTCTGAGAGGCGCGAGAGGCTGACTGACAAATCTCGTTTCAAGGCTTTGTCTGGAAATGCAAACTTGGAGGCGCTGCCTCCGATAAGCCAGTGGCAAGGTTTAAGCGCTCCATTCTGTCGTCAGGATTGGGTGAGTATGTCAAGAGAAAACCAATTCCCTAACCACCGAATCATAAGATTTTCATTAATGTGCCTTGATCGATCGAATTTCTAAGGCGTACAATGTCTAGCATCTGAAGTCATTTTAGATGAGGTGTGAGGATCAAACTAATGTCTAAGATTCTATGGAATTCTTTGTTGGCTACACCAGCCCTCCTTGGTGCAGCGTTGGTTGTCTCGGCTTCTGCGATCGCCGCAGAACCGATTACGGATGCTGAAGCTCTGCTGGGTGACTCAACCACCCCTGATATTGAATCTGCTGAAGTTAGTTCTTCTCCGACTGAACTGCTCCCATCTCAGGTCAGCACTGCGTTGACTGAAGCTCCTACGGTTGAGGTTGCGGCTCCTACGGTTGAAATTGCCGCTCCTGAAACGACAACTGAAACTGAATCTGTTTCTGCTCCGATCACGGCTGACGTTGCTCCTGAAGTTCAAGCTCCTATCCAGTTGGCTCAACAAGTTCCGGCTGAGCAGCCTGGTGATCCAAATGCAGGTACGTCGATCGACGAAATCATTGACTACAGCAACGGTGAGTCGCTCGATCAGGTGACTTCTATTTCTCAATTGTCTGACGTTCGTCCTGAAGATTGGGCGTTCCAAGCTCTCCAATCTCTGATCGAGCGGTATGGTTGTATCGCAGGTTATCCAGACGGTACCTATCGCGGTCAGAGTGCTATGACCCGGTATGAGTTCGCGGCTGGTTTGAATGCTTGCTTAGACCGGATCAGTGAACTGATTGCGGCTAGCACGGCTGACTTGGCAACCAAAGAAGACTTGGCAACATTGCAACGGTTGCAAGAAGAATTTGCGGCTGAACTGGCAACCCTACGCGGTCGGGTAGACAACTTAGAAGCGCGTGTGGCTGAACTGGAAGAGAACCAGTTCTCCACCACCACCAAGCTAAGAGGTGAGACCATCTTTTCAGTTGGGGTTCCGATCGGTCAGGATGATGAATTGTTCAACGACCAAGTCATCGGCGGCTACCGGATTCGTCTCAACTTTGATACCAGCTTCACCGGAGAAGACTTGTTGAGAGCGCGTCTGCAAGCTCGTGACTTCAGCGACTTTGAGAGCTTTGGTGGGTTGACTGAATGGCAGTGGGGTGGTCAAAGCGACGACATCGTTCTCGATGATTTACTCTACACCTTCCCATTGGGCGATCAAGTTCAGGTGATCATCGGTGCAAATAGCATCGGTGACTCTGACTTCGTAGCCAGTACGGTTAGCCCCTTCGATAGTTCGGGTTCCGGTTCCATCACCAACTTTGGGACTCCTCCGCAATACAACTTTGCGATTCCAGCCGGTACGGGTGCTGGTGCGATTATTCAGTTGACCGACAACTTCAGCTTTGACTTTGGTTATGCCTCTAGCGAAGCAGGCGATCCCTCTGAAGGAGCCGGTTTGTTCAATGGCGACTATGGCTTGATCGCTCAGCTAACCTTCTTGAGTGATGCCTTTGATGCCGCTCTCATGTACGCGAACGGCTACGACTCTGATGGTTTTGACTATGGTGTGGGCGTAAGCCCGACTGGCATTGATGCAGATGGTGATGACGATGGCTTGCCTCAAGTTGTCAATACCTATGGCGCTCAAATTAACTTCAAGATCTCTGAGGGCTTCCAAATTGGTGCTGGTGTCATGTATGCGCCTGTTCGCACACTCAATCGAGGTGACTACGATGTTTGGTCCTACCAAGCGACGATCGCATTCCCTGACCTCGGTGGCGAAGGCAACTTATTAGGTATCGTCGCTGGTGCGCCTCCGTATGCGGCTGGGGTTGGTGATGGTCTTTTCGGTGAAGACGATGGTCTTGACTTCAGAAGCCAACGGACTTCGATCATTGTTGAAGGGTTCTACAGACTCCGCATCAATGACAATATTTCTATCACTCCTGGCATCACCTACATCGCTGATCCAGGACATGATGAAGGCGCTGATGATACCTTCGTTGGTGCTATCCGGACAACATTCAGATTCTAAGCTCAGTATTAGCAGGGCTAATTAAGCCCTGCTATGCTAAATTGCTCAAGCTCAAAACTCTTTGGGCTTGAGCTTTTTACTTTGGTAGACAAAGCTCATCTGTCTGTAAAGGAATTGGACGTTTCTAAGCCTTGATTTCTTATGGGGTAGGCCTCTTGCCTGCCCCGATCGGGGCGGGCGAGACGCCCATTCCACAAGAGATGTAAACAAATTGCACCCACTATAGCTAAGTGCTGAGTTCTGAGGACTGAGTGCTGAGCCAGGATTGATTAACCGTTTGCCTTTCAGCCTTGGGCAATGTCCTAACCACGCTGGTTGCTGCCATACCAAACCACATAACTTCAATGCTGATTAGCTAATCTCTTTAAAATCTTTGCTAAATCTAAAAGAATATAAATCCAAACCTGCAAAACCCCAGTGGAGAACCGGGGTATACTAAGGGAGTAACGCAATTTTATTTCGCCCGTGGAACTTTCTTGTAAAAGCGAATACGCCCTTCTAGCCTTGCTGGAGTTAACCGCTCACTATGATGAAGGTGAGCCATTGCAGATCCGACAGATTGCTGCTCAACAGAATATTCCCGATCGATACTTAGAGCAACTGCTGGCAACTCTACGACGGGCAGGTTTAGTTCGCAGCCAGCGCGGTGCCAAGGGGGGGTATCTGCTAGGGCGAGAACCCTGGAAAATTACGCTCCTAGAGGTCATCAATTGTATTGAAGGTTTGGATTCTCAGCCTTCCGAAGTCATGAGAGAGCCAAAATCTGTTGAGGGAATGGTTGTGCGCGAAATTTGGCAAGAAGCTGGACGAGCCGCAGATGCCGTTTTGCAGAAATATACCCTCAAAGATCTGGCTGAAAAGCGCGATGCGCGACGGCAGTTAGACATTATGTACTATATCTAAGAAGGATGAAGGCTGAAGGCTGAAATTTATCAGTCTCTGATTGATGAGTTTTCATCGGCGATCGTCCCTGCAATTTTTCATGATGCATTAATCAATTAACCCTTAATCTTTAGAACTATGCGTATTGCCAATAACATTACTGAGTTGATTGGTCGAACTCCGTTGGTACAACTGAATCGAATTCCTCAAGCGGAGGGCTGTGTTGCTCAAATTGTTGTGAAGCTAGAGAGCATGAATCCGTCGGCGTCCGTGAAAGATCGGATTGGGATTAGCATGATCGAAGCGGCTGAGCGAGAGGGGATGATTACCCCTGGAAAGACTATTTTGGTCGAACCGACTTCGGGAAATACTGGAATCGCGTTGGCAATGGCCGCATCAGCAAAGGGATATCGTTTGGTTCTCACGATGCCAGAAACGATGAGTTCAGAGCGACGAGCCATGCTAAGGGCGTATGGGGCGGAATTAGAACTGACACCGGGAATTGAGGGGATGGCAGGTTGTATTCAACGAGCACAGCAAATTGTCGAGTCTACGGCTGATGCCTACATGTTGCAGCAGTTCCGTAATCCGGCAAATCCGCAAGTTCATCGGGAAACAACGGCATTGGAGATTTGGGATGATACAGATGGGCAGGTTGATATGCTGGTGGCGGGTGTGGGTACGGGGGGAACGATTACGGGCGTAGCGGAGGTTCTGAAGCCACGCAAACCTGATTTTAAGGCGATCGCTGTGGAACCTGCAAACAGCCCAATCCTTTCGGGTGGACACCCAGGATCGCATAAGATTCAAGGCATCGGAGCCGGATTTGTTCCGCCCGTTTTGAGAGTCGATCTGATTGATGAGGTGATCGTGGTGACGGATGATGAGGCGATCGCTTACGGTCGTCGTTTAGCGCGGGAAGAGGGGCTACTATCGGGCATTTCTAGTGGAGCAGCGTTGGCGGCAGCGCTTCGAGTCGGTCGTCGTCCTGAGAACGCTGGCAAGTTAATTGTCATGATTCAACCGAGCTTTGGAGAGCGATATCTTAGTACGCCCTTGTTTCAAGATCCAGAACTGTTAGCGATGCCTTTTGCATAGGTGTCATGTCTCAATTTTGCGATGGTTCGGGGTGGGCGAAACCGATCTGATCGGGGCATCCGGCTCCCGTAAAATATTTGTATGGCACACTCAAACCATTACGACACCCTAGAAATAAGTCCATTGGCTAGTCAAGCAGAAATCAAGCAAGCCTATCGACGGCTAGCTAAGCAGTTTCATCCAGACAGCAATCGGGAAACCGCCAATCACGATCGCATCGCTGAAATTAATGCGGCATACGAAATATTGGGCGACCCGTATCAACGCCACTCTTACGATCGCCAATTAGAATTCCGAACCCACATTCGCACGAATGGTTTTGCCGATCAGACTGTAGGAACTCGCGATCGTCAACGACGCACTGCCGCCGCCCAAGAGCGTTATAACCGTCAACAAAAAGGACGCAACAGCGACGAACAATTCCAGCAATGGATGATGTATGTTTATCAACCCGTCAACCGGATGTTGTGCCACATCTTGAATTCTCTCCAAGACCAAATTGACGATCTAGCCGCAGACCCCTTCGATGACGACCTGCTAGAAGAATTCCAGTCTTATCTGGATGATTGCCGCGATTATTTGCAGCAGGCACAGCGATCGTTTCGCTCTATGCCCAATCCTTCCAACGTTGCAGGTGCAGCCGCCAACCTCTATTACTGCCTGAATCAAGTTGGAGATGGCATTGACGAATTAGAGCGATTTATTTCCAGTTATGACGAACACTATTTGCATACTGGACAAGAGCTATTCCGCATTGCCACAGGGTTGCGACGAGAAGCACAAGTCGCGATTCGGAATGTGAGTTGAGGGAGATGTGATGAGAGATGAGAGATAAGAGATAAGAGATGAGAGATGAGGGGGTGCAGTTGGGGTTTTGAATGTCGAGGTTTCTGCGCCACAATAGGAGAGTTATGGCTTAAATGTCCTACAAAAATTTTTAGCGTTGCCTTTGCGTCTTTGTGGTTGACCCATTTTTTTCCATATCTATCCTTCACCCTTCACCCCTCTGCTTATGTCTCTGCCTGTTGTTGCTATCATCGGTCGCCCAAATGTGGGCAAATCAACGCTGGTGAACCGTTTGTCGGGGATGATGGAGTCGATCGTCCATGATGAACCTGGCGTGACTCGCGATCGCACGTATCGTGAGGCGTTTTGGCGCGATCGAGATTTTCTAGTGGTGGATACGGGTGGATTGGTCTTTGATGACGATACAGAATTTTTGCCGCTCATTCGAGAGCAAGCCCTGATGGCATTGGCAGAAGCGAGTGCGGCGATCTTTGTGGTTGATGGCCAAGCGGGACCCACTACAGCCGATGAGACGATCGCTTCGTGGTTAAGACAACAATCGGTACCAATCTTGTTGGCAGTGAATAAGTGCGAATCTCCAGAGCAAGGCTTGATTCAAGCTGCCGAATTTTGGAATCTTGGCTTAGGAGAACCCTTTCCGGTTTCGGGCATTCATGGCAACGGAACGGGGGAATTGTTGGATCAATTAGTCGTCTATCTGCCTGAAACCACGGAAGTTGAAGCGATCGAAGAGATTAAGGTGGCAATTGTCGGTCGTCCCAATGTTGGGAAATCTAGCTTGTTGAATGCGTTTGTGGGAGAAAGTCGGGCGATCGTCAGCCCCATTTCAGGCACGACGCGGGATACGATCGATATGGTTGTTGAACGGAAAGAACAACGCTATCGCCTCATTGACACGGCGGGTATCCGTAAGAAAAAACAGGTGGAGTATGGGCCTGAATTTTTCGGAATCAACCGTGCCTTCAAAGCTATTCGTCGAGCCGATGTGGTTTTGCTCGTGATTGATGCGTTAGACGGTGTCACAGAGCAAGATCAAAAGCTAGCTGGACGAATTGCGGAAGACGGACGTGCCTGCGTCATTGTAGTCAACAAATGGGATGCCGTCGAAAAAGACTCTTATACTATCTATGACTCTGAAAACCATCTAAAAGATCGTCTTCACTTCACCGATTGGGCAGAAACTATTCATGTCAGTGCCTTGACGGGTCAACGGGTTGAAAAGATTTTGGAGCTGGTGAATACGGCGGCAGAACAACACAAGCGTCGAGTGAGTACTTCAGTGGTGAACGAAGTTTTGGAAGAGGCGATCGGTTGGCATACCCCACCCACAACGCGACAAGGACGACAGGGCAAGATCTATTACGGCACCCAAGTCACGGCTCAGCCGCCCGCGATCGCGCTCTTTGTCAATGACCCCAAACTTTTCAACGACAACTATCGTCGCTACATTGAACGCCAATTTCGCCAACAACTCGGCTTTACTGGTACCCCAATTCGCTTTTTCTGGCGAGGCAAAAAATTGCGCGAAGCCGAGCGAAACAGCCCCAATCGGGCAACGAGAGTGTGACAAATCTTGTCTGGGAGTTTTCAAACTATTCCGCCGCTTCGCCACCCACGACAATATTGCGGATTCGTAGGCTTGGTCCGCCACAGCCAACGGGTAGACCGCTCTGTCCACCTTTGCCGCAACCGCCCGACTCATCCCAGAAGAAGTCATCTCCGATCGCCTCAATGTCCGCCAGAGTTGTGAAGACATTGCCTGAGAGGTTAACATCTCGCACAGGTTCAGCAATTTCACCATTGCGGATCATCCAGGCTTCGCCCGCCGCAAAGGTAAACATTTCGCCGTTCGTCATGCCGCCAAGCCAGTTCCGGGCATAGACGCCCTCTCTAATCCCACTGAACAGATCGGCAACGGGGGTGCTACCACGCTCGATCCAGGTGTTTGTCATCCGGACGATCGGGGGATAGTGATAGTTGAGGCAACGAGCGTTTCCTGTGGGTGCTTCCCCTAATTTGCCTGCGGTTTCGCGAGAGTGGAGTCGCCCAACGAGAATGCCATTTTTGATCAACTGAGTTGTAGTAGCAGGAACACCCTCATCGTCATAGTAGTAGCTGCCTCGATGGCCTTCAGGAGCCGCACCATCAAAAATTTGCAGTTCAGGAGAGCCAAAGCGCCGCCCGATCGTCATCACTTCCATCAGATCAGGGTTTTCATAGGTCATATCTGCTTCTGAGAGATGCCCAAACGCTTCATGAACGAATAAACCCGACAGAATCGGATCGATCACGACTGTATAGGTGTTGCCTTTGACTGGCGGAAGTGCCAGAGCTTCGACAGCGCGTTGGGCAGCACTGCGAACTTGAGTATCCAAATTTTCCAGATCTTCGTAAGCCTTACGCGAACCTGTGGTTTCTCGCCCAGTTTGCACGGTTTCGCCATTTCGAGCGGTGGCAGCAAAGCGCATCTCCAAATCCACCCAAGCTTGCTCAATCAGTGTTCCCTCAGACGTTGCCAAAATAATGCGTTGGGCACTATCTCCATAGCGGACAGATGTGGTGGCAATGCGGCTATCAACACTCCGGAGAATTTCGGCGTAGTGACTACATAGTTCTTTCTTGCGGGTGAGGGAAATGTGACGTGGATCGGAGCCTATGAGGGGAAGCTGGCGAACATCTTGAATGGGGTCAACGGAGGCAAGCAGGGTTTCTTCATCGCCAACAAGCCGAGCCGCCGCGATCGCCTCCTCAATGCGTTCAGTCAGGCTAGTCAAACGGTTAAAACTGGCAAATCCCCATCCTCCTTTGAAGCAGGCTCTCACCTGTCCACCGATCGAGATCCCTTCGCTGAGAGTTTCAACTCGATTGCCGCGCAGCAGAATATCTGTTCCCTCGGCTTCTTCAAGGCGAATCGACAGATAATCAACCTGGGATTGATACTGAGTAATCAAGCCAGTTAGCAGACTTTTAGTATCAGCGAACAAGGTAGACATACCGAACCACCGATGGATGAACTGCCTCTATTGTGCAGTATGGAGGGTGCGATCGGGATGATTCACCAACTTTCGCCTTCATTGTCATGCCAGATTTCTAAATCGAGATCGTTGAGATAGAGCAAGGCACTTTGAATCTGAGGGACAGTGCCTTGAAGTTCGAGATCAAACCAGCCATCTTCACGAGCGTTTGCCCCCAGAAGAGCCGCCAAAATATTGACCGTTAACCCATGTTGCGTAATCAGGTTAGAAATGATTGGTTCTTGATAATATCGCTTGGGAATCCGGATGCGGAGGCGGGTTTGGGTACGACGACGATCGTTTACCGAATCACCCACTGAAGCCGCAATATCCGACTGAGAGTCAAGGGGTCGCATCCATAATCCTCCTTTGAATCTACGGTAAATCGCTCGAAAAACAGGGCTTTTATACTACTATCATACTCTGGTTTTTCAAAAAAGCACAGTATTTCGATTGATAAACCGGGTTATGAAGTGGTAATGGGTGATGAATCGGTATCAAGCCTGGAAGCCTGGATTGAGACAGAAATTCCCCATTCCCATTAATACAGCGGTTTCCCCTTGCATAAACCACACACCTACCCATCCACCCATCCACTCATCCACCCATCCACCCATCCACTCATCCACACGCAATTGTGGTTTACTCATCTGAAAATCGCTGTAAATTAGTAAAAAGCCCAGTGCATAACGCCTGGGCTACTTTTGGTGTGAGGAGTGTGAAGTGAAAGTCTATGGTGTTAAAGATAGCGATCGCTTGTGACGATAGTGGGACGATCGTATGTCATTGCTATAGCAATTTTTCTATAGGTATGCCATTGGATCGACGGGTTCGCCGTTGAGATGAACTTCAAAGTGGAGGTGAGGACCCGTCGAAAGCCCAGTAGATCCCACCGCCGCGATCACTTGTCCTTTCTGGACGATTTGCCCTTCAGCTACGTAAATCTCTTCTGTGTGACCATAGAGGGTCGTGATGTTATTGCCGTGGTCAATAATGACTGCCTGACCATAGCCGCCGTACCATCCAGCAAAGATGACGACTCCTGTATTGGCTGCCCAAATCGGACTACCATAATCTACGCCAAAGTCTACGCCAGAGTGAAACCGGGTATATCCCAAAATTGGGTGCAGGCGATCGCCAAAGCCACTCGTCATTACGCCGTCACTCGGATATCCCATCACGCCAGTGTTGCGTGGAGCCGCTCGGTTGCGCCTATCTCCGCTAAGGCGTTGTTGAATCAAGGCTGTCAGGTTATTTGAGTCTCTGGCTAGCTGTTCTTCTGCGGCTTCTAGTGCCCTGCGATCTTGACGCAAACGGTTGACTAATTCTTGTTGAGTTTGAGCTTGGGCTTCATATTGGGCTTTTTGTGCCTGGAGTTGTTGAGCAATGAGGGAAATTTCATTTTTCTGTTGTGCCACGTTATTGCGATAGGTGTCTAGTTCACTGGCTTGCGCTTTCAAGTCCGTAAGAATGTCGCGATCGGATTGATACACCAATCGCAACTGATAGCGGCGATCGAGAAATTCATTCAAACTATGGCTCTGAAGCAACAATGCCCATCCCTGGCTGAGATTTTGTCGTTGCAGATATCGCAATCGAGCCACCGTCGCAAATTGTGCCTTTTGAAATTGCTCTTCCGCCTTTGATGTACTGGATTGCAATGAATTCAGGTCATCATTCGCGGCTTTCAGGCGTTTTTCATTTTCCGCAATCTGAGCAGACGTGACCTGAATGTTGTTGTGCAATCCACCTAAACGCTCTTGAGCCGATTTCTCTAAGTTTTGCAAGCGTTCTTGCTCTTGATTAAGACGCGATCGCTCTTGATCAAGCTGTTGCTGCTGTTGTTGAAGGTCTTGAACCGTTTCAGCTAGATAAAAAGAACGAACGATGGGCAAAGCGCGGACAGGAAGTGCTAACAACAGCATTAGCACTAGAGCGCATAGACCCAGGATCAGTCGAAGTGAGGATTTTCGAGAACTCAATGTCACGTTGGAAACATATTATCCTTTGGAACTGAGGGCAATTATGCCAAAAATCAGCAAAATTAGACCTGAAATTCTGTTTAACCAGATTAAGCGACGCGGATTGAAGCGCGATCGTATCAAACTCACGCCACTGCTCAACACTATCCACCACAGCGCCGATCCGATGAACACACCTGCCACCAGTAGCGAAGCCGTCAGATAATTTCCGCCGACAGAAGCAAGCCCTAAGCCAGCAAACACCGCAACGAATGACAGGATAGTCGCGGGATTGGTCAGTGTCAAGAAAACAGTGGAGACATAGGCTCCGATGAGTCCCTGGCTTTCTGCCGAAGCAGCCTGCTCTGCTGGTTTTGACAGAATTGTTTTGAGGCCCAAATAACACAAGAAGGCTCCACCTATCAGGCGCAACCAAAGAGCTTGACTGACCAACAGGCTAGAAATAAATGTGAGTCCAAATCCGGCAATGCCGCCATAGATAGCATCTGCGGTCGCTGCACCTAGCCCAGACAACAAGCCAGTCAATCGGCCATCAGTGAGAGTCCGCCGGATGCAGAGAACGCCAATGGGTCCCACAGGAATGGCGATCGAGAAACCGATGATCAGTCCGCGTAGGAAGAAGGAGATGTCCATTGGAGGAGGGAGGGAGGAAGGGATGAGGAGTGAAGGAGTCAAATGCAGACGGTGGGGAATTGTATCTTAAAAAATGAAGGTGGGCAAGATGCCCACCCTACATGTTGGTTGAATTATGGAGGAGGCTCGCGATCGCCTCCTCAAGCAGTTTTCTGCATAAATAACTGGCAGTTGGAGTTTATACCGATTACCGATTACCCATTCCCTACTGAGTTCAAATCAACCAACTTGCACCAAATGTAAGACGGCTCCTAAACCAGCCCCCATCTCTTCAGGGGTGATTTTGCCATCTTGGTTGATATCTAGAGCATCAAACACCGCGTCGGTGCCGAGCCATTCTTCGCGGGTGATGAAGCCATCTCCATCCAAGTCATAGACCTGGAACATGTCTTCAGCAGCGTGATTGAGAGTTTCATCACTTTCAATGCGAGACAAACGAGTTTCCAGCAATTTCTCCAGGGCTTCGAGCGCCTTTGTGAAGCCACTGATCCCCTCGGAGAGTTTTTCGGATGCCATGCGATCTTCGGTATGCATTTTATCGAAGGTAGCTTTGTCGATCGAAATCTTCTCAACCTGGGCTTCTACTGCTTTAGCCGGATCAAGCTTGCGAGGCAAATCGCCTTCAGTAGAATCCAACTCGGCTAATAGCCCAGGAGAAATAGTCAACAGATCGCAACCCGCTAGCTCAATAATTTCACCGATGTTGCGGAAACTAGCTCCCATGACTTCGGTTTTATAGCCGAATTTCTTGTAGTAGGTATAAATCTTGGAAACAGACAATACACCCGGATCTTCAGCAGGCGGGTAGCTGTCACGACCCGTTTGTTTTTTATGCCAATCAAGAATTCGACCTACGAAGGGTGAGATCAGCGTGATTCCAGCTTCAGCACAGGCGATCGCTTGATGAACCCCGAAGAGCAGCGTTAAATTGCAGTGAATGCCTTCTTTCTCCAAGACTTCAGCCGCTTTGATCCCTTCCCAAGTTGAAGCAATCTTGATCAAAATTCGATCGCGAGAAACCCCTACAGCTTCATATTGGGCAATCAGTTCTCGTGCAGTTGTAATGGTTGCTTCCGTGTCATAAGAGAGCCGTGCATCAACTTCAGTCGATACGCGCCCAGGAATAATTTTCAAAATTTTCAGTCCAAATGCCACCGCTAGCCGCTTAAACGCTAACGAGACAATCTCTTGATTAGAAGCATCTGCCCCTGCATCTCGCTTGGCTAACGCGAGAGTGTCATCCACGATACTCTGGTATTCAGGCATTTGGGCGGCTGCGGTGATCAAAGAAGGGTTGGTCGTGGCATCACGTGGCTTGAATTTTTCGATCGCCTGGATGTCACCCGTATCTGCGACCACGATGGTCATTTTCCGCAATTGCTCTAGCAAACTTTTAGCCATTTCTTTTTCCTTACAGTCGGTTATTGTTTGGGATGAAGAGAGCATTCGCATCGCTAGATCTTGCGTTGGAATTAACTCCCTTGAGGGTGAATCGCCAACGTCCAGTTAACCTCGTCACACGATCGGAATCAGCACGAATGGGTGAGCACCAATGAGGACGTATTTACGAATCCAGTTGCGAATCCAGTTGCGAGGTTCATCTACCCCTACCATAGCGAAATGGACAGAGGGTTTCGCTGCTATAATATCGTCGCTCTCTCGATCGCAAGGGATTTTTCCTAAAGATTTTCGGATTTGTGCCAGATTCAGGTTTGATTTTGCTTGTGATTGATTTCATTGACATTAAGGGACATCTTCATCAACGATGGTGAAACATTGATTCCCCCCGTGCATTTCATCCAACTGAATAAATAATGAAGTCGCGATCGCGTCCGTTCTATCCTCCCAAACTCAATCCTCGTTTTGTCTGGTTACTCCAGCGAATAGCTCCCTCATGGGCGCATTGGGTCTACCAGATTGATCTGATTATCGGTTCTGAGCCGTTGGTGCAGTTGCAGGCACTTCAAGAGCAGACTTGTGTCTTGTTGTGTAATCATCCGACCTTTGACGATCCCGTCGTCATGTTTCTCCTGTCGGCATACTTGGGGGAACCGTTTTATTATTTGACGGCATATGAGCAGTTTGTCGGCTGGAAGGGGCAGATTTATCAACACCTTGGCGCTTACTCGATTCAGCGTGGTGTTCCCGATCGAAGTAGCATTGTCCAAACGTTAGGGTTGCTTGCTCAGCCCAATTGCAAACTGATGGTTTTTCCTGAAGGCGGATGCTCCTTCCAAAATGACACGGTGATGCCCTTCCGTTCTGGCGCAGTCCAAATTGGGCTACAAGCGATCGCTCGCCAAGTCAAGCAGGGAAACCCTGCTCCTGATCTCTATATTGTTCCGATCAGCCTCAAGTATCGCTATTCCGGCAGAATGATCCCCGTGATTGAGAAAACATTACACGGATTAGAAGCCGCTTTGGGCATTACTGCAACGGGAGACTATTATCAACGCCTCAGAATGACCGCTGCACAAGTATTACGTCGGTTTGAGCAAGAATATAGCTTAACCTCCACTGATCCCACCAACTGGAATCAACGAATCACCAATCTCAAAACTCAAGCCATCCAGCAGTGTGAACAACAACTCGGACTCACCTTCGCGATCGGAGAATCGAATCGAGAACGAGCCTATCGCATTCGCCATGCCCTAGAGAGCCGTCAAGTGACGCTGTTAGCCAACGGAACAGACGGATGGGATGTCATGTCGAGGGCAATGTCACGAATCCTTAACTTTGATGCCATCTATGATGGCTACGTGGCAGAAAAACCGACGCCCGAACGCTTCTTGGATACCCTGATTCGCTTAGAACGAGAGGTGTTTAGCATTGATGAACCTCGTGCCAAAGGACATCGGCAAGCGTTTTTGCGAGTTGGGAAACCCATCAACTTGAAGGACTATTTTGAGGCTTACTCTAACGATCGCTCCGCCACCATTACATCTCTTGTTGAGCAATCTCGACAAACCATTCAGCAGAACCTTGATATTCTCTCAGAGGCTACCGCAAGAGGTATTTCATGGTAATAGAAACGATCGTGTGATCTGGCATGAACTCAAATTGGGCGCGTTGAAACAGTGGCACCCCTTTCCAGATCCTGGGATTGCCCGAAAACCCAATTCCTTCTTTGGGAATGCCCAACGCATTACAATTTAGCTGAGCATCCATATTTTCGTCATGATGAACTGTGGCAGCATAGCACCCATAAGGCAACTCTCTAAATTCGATCGTCAGTGGCAACTCTGAAATCGGAAAGCTCCCAGACTTTACAGCCTTGCTAGCATCGCTGGGAAACCCTTCAGAACTGTTAAATACGGCGATGTTTACAACTCCTTTGCGATTGCGGAGTTCTGTCAGTTCGATCGTCAAAGTGTCCAGTCGAGGTAAAGCAAGAGTGAAAGACAGATTGGGGGCTTGGGGTTGATCCACAGTGATACTCCAGATTAGGGAAAGTATTGCAAAACAGGAAACACTTGTCAGGATACATGATAAAAAACTTACGCCTGAAGGGGGATGACCCATCGGGGGTAAGTTTTTAAAAAAACCTGTAAATTTAGGCTGCAATTTTCTAATTTGACTAACGTAAAGTCTTGTGCCTCCGAGGTGGCATTCCAGGCAAGGTCTAACAGCAGGCGGTGCTGTAGGGGTGGGAAAAGCGGAAAACAGTCGTAAGGATTTTCGGGATTCTGGTGGAAAGGCAGTGATAATAGGATACTAGTGATTGATTAAAATCAATAGTTTGGATGCGGCTCAGGACGAGTTTGCTCTAGTGAAGAGGTTTGTTTAACTGTTTGGGAACTGCCACCATGAAAATTTTGCTGGTGGAAGATGATGAGCCAACGATCGCTGCCCTTACTGCTGCTTTAACAGCCGATCGGTATGCTGTCAACATCGCAACAGATGGACAGATGGGGCTAGCCCTAGCCGAAGCTTATGACTATGATTTAGTTTTATTGGATGTCTTGATTCCTAAACTTGATGGAATTAGTGTTTGTCGATCGCTGCGATCGGGAGGCTATCAGATGCCTATCCTGTTGTTGACGGCAAAAGATTCCCAAACTGACAAAATAGTGGGGCTGGATGCTGGAGCCGATGATTACATGGTTAAACCCTTCGACTTGGCAGAGTTGAGGGCGCGAATTCGCGCTCTGCTGCGTCGAGGTGGCACTTCCCCTACCGCATTCCTGACGTGGGAGCATTTGCGGCTTGACCCGAATATTAGCGAAGTCACTTATAACCATAATCCGATCGTCCTTACCCCAAAAGAATTCGGCATCCTGGAGCTTTTCCTGCGCCATCCACAACGAGTTTTTAGTCGCAGTGCCATCATCGATCGCCTCTGGTCAATGGATGTTTCTCCGGCTGAAAGTGCCGTTACTACTCATATTAAAGATTTGCGGCAAAAGCTAAAAGCTGGCGGGATGACTCTCGATCTGATTGAAACAGTCTATGGTTTAGGATATCGGCTTAAACCACCGCCAGACACCGGAAGCGAAGACTCTGAAAGCAAAACCCAGAAGTCAGCCATTGAGAGTCAAGAGGCAGAATTAACTCAATCCGCGCCACTTTCTCACCTTCCGATCGTTTCATCCCCTCCCTTTTCAGTTCCACCCTCTGTGCTTCAGGTTCTCGATCGCTTCCGAAATTCATTCGCGGCGCAAATTAACGTGTTGGTGCAAGTAAAAACCGCGTTGCAAGACGATCGCTTTAATCAGGAATTGCGGCATTATGCCAGACAGGAAGCCCACAAGCTATCTGGCTCATTAGGGATTTTTGGCTATCCGGAAGGCTCTCATTTGGCACAACAAGTTGAGCATCTGCTCATGGATAAAACGTCCCTGGAACAGGCGGAAATCTTGCAACTCTCAACGCTCATCACCGCTCTGCAAACCGAGTTAGCTAAACCGCCGATCGACTCAACCGATGTGCCTTCTCCGCTTCCTCCCCCTTCTCGTCCCCTGATTCTGGCGATCGATGATGACGTTAAACTGATTGAACAACTTCAAGCTGCTGCTTTATCCTGGGGAATGCGGGTTGAGGTCGTATCTAGCCTTGGGATGGTGCATCAGACCGTTGCCCTCGATTTACCAGATGCCATTCTGCTTAATCTGACTCTCTCCAATACGACTGAGCATGGGCTACGACTCCTGGCAGAACTGACTCAGCAGCATCCAACCATCCCGGTGCTAGTGTTTACGGGACGGGATAGTCTAGCCGATCGAGTTGAAGTCTCTCGGCTTGGGGGTAAAGGCTATCTACACAAATCGCTGCCTGTGGAGCGAATCATGCAGGCGATCGCCCAAGCCTTACCCCAACCTTACCCTTCCGAAGCAAAGGTACTCGTCGTTGACGATGACCCAATGGCACTCGCTATCTTGCAAGCGTTCCTACAACCGTGGGGGCTAAATGTGATCACATTAGAAAATCCGCAGCAGTTTTGGGAGGTATTAACCGCGACCATGCCCGATCTCGTCCTGGTTGATTTAGAAATGCCCACCTTTAGCGGCATTGATTTATGTCAAGTCGTTCGCCAAGACCCGCAGTGGGGAGATCTTCCCATTCTCGTTGTAACAGCGCATATTGATGCCAAATCCATCCAACAAGTGTTTGCAGCCGGAGCCGACGATTACATCGCCAAACCCGTCGTTGGACCTGAACTTGTCACCCGAATTATCAGCCGCATTGAACGAGTTCGACTACAACGTAAAAGGGTGATGAAATGATGGGAGACAGGGGGATGGGGCGATGGGGGGAGCTACCATGTTACGCAAGTTCCCTGGTTTCCTCGTGAGACTGCCTCGCCCCTAAATTCCCCAATCCGGAAGAACTTTGAGTTTTTCATCCCTCATCTTTCATTTTCCCGCCCTCTACGCCAATTCCGATGAAGCAGTCCCTGGATACAAAAATCGTTAATGGCGGATTTAGTTTGGCACTGTTGCTGCTGTGTGTTGTGGGGGCAGCATCTTATCTTAATATCGCTCAGTTGGTTGCAAATCGACGATCGGTTGATCACACGCATCAGGTATTAGCTGCGCTCGATCGCACCTTGGATGGCATTCGGGATGCAGAACGAGGACGACAGGGATATTTATTAACGGGAAGCCGGACGGATTTGCAGATTTATCATGCTGGGATCGATCGCACGGAAGCAGCACTGACCGCCATTGAAGAATTAACGCTGGAGAATCGAACCCAACAGCAGCAGCTTGAGGAAGTCAATCGGTTGATTGAGCAGCGGTTTGAGCTATTGCAGCGATCGATCACGCTGCGGCAGCGCAATCAGTTTGATCGAACCGGACAGCAAACATTGACGAGCCAAGGAATCGTCATGGATCAAATGATCCTGGCTAAGTTAACCGCAATGGAAACGGCGGAGCAGGATTTGCTCATTCAACGCACCCAAGCGACGGATAGCAGTGTTCAGCAAACCCAAGTGTTCGTTGGCGGTGGCTATTTGTTTAGTTTTAGCCTTCTTTTGGCGGTTTATTTGTTGCTCAAGCAAGAAATTCGCCATCGTCGCACATCTGAAAACGAGCAGCGCCAGAATAATCAGCAATTGGAATCTCACATTCAAGAACGCACGACTCATTTGCAGGAAGCGAATCAACAGTTGGAACGCGAAATTGCGGAACGCCACCAAGCTGAACAAAAACTCAAATTGGTTTTGCAAGCGGCTCGACTCGGTTCCTGGCAACTCGATCTCACGATGGGGATGCTCATTTCCTCAGATCAGTGTAAAGCGAATTTTGGCTTGCCGCCGGAGACGGAATTGTCTTATCAAATGTTGTTTGAATTGATTCACCCAGACGATCGCCTACGTGTCCAGGAATTGGTACGGCAAGCGGTTGAAAATCATACTGATTATGAAGCAGAATATCGCTGCATTTGGGCAGATGGCAAAACGCATTGGATTTTAGCATTTGGGCGTCCGACCTATAGCGACGATGGCATTCCCCTGCGGATGGATGGAGTGACCCTTGATATTACGGCTCGAAAGCAAGTAGAGTCAGCGTTGCAAGCCAGCGAAGCCCAACTCCGACTGGCGCTAGAAGGCGCAAAATTGGGGATGTGGGATCACGATTTGGTGAACCATCGCATGGAATGGACAGAACGCAGCAAAGCTATCTTCGGGTTGCCGTCTGATTGTCAGATGAATTATGCTCTGTTTTTGAATGCACTGCATCCAGACGATCGCGATCGAGTGCATCAAATTGTGTTGAAGTCGATCGCGAATCAAACTCGCTGTGATATTGAATATCGGACGGTTTGGGCAGATGGCACAGTGCGATGGGTCGCGGTCATGGGACGTGCCTTCTACAACGAAGCCGGAAAACCCGTGCGAATGGCAGGCGTCATGATCGACATCAGCGATCGTAAATACGCAGAAGCGTTGTTACATGAATCCAATCAACGGATCACAGATATTTTAGAAAGCGTTACAGATGCCTTTTTTGCCCTCGATCGCCAATGGCGCTTCACCTATCTCAACCCCAGAGCAGAACAACTCTTGCTGCGAACCCGACATGAACTCCTTGGCAAGCGCATTTGGGACGAATTCCCTGAAACGGCCCGCTCCATGTTTTATTGGGAGTATCACAAAGCTGTTGCCGATCAGGTCAGCGTTGCCTTTGAGGACTTTTATCCGCCTCTCAATGTCTGGCTTGATGTCAGAGCCTATCCGGCTAGAGATGGGCTTTCTGTCTATTTCCAAGATGTAACCGATCGTAAAGCTGCCGAAGCTGAATTAAGACAGGCGAAAGCTGACTTAGAGGTGCGAGTTGCCCGACGCACGGCTGAATTGTTGAAAACAGTTGAACTATTGCAGCAAGAGGTGCATGAACGTCAGCAGGTTGAAGCCGCGAACCAGAAATTTATCTCGCTCATTGAAAGCAGTTCTGATTTTATTGGGATTGCTTCTCTCCAAGGTCATTTCATTTACCTGAATGAAGCGGGTCAAAAATTAGTGGGGTTAGAGGAGCAGGAAGCCGTCAAATGCACTCGTCTGTCTGACTATGTGATGCTTGAGGATTTGAAGGAGTTTTCCACCTCCATTGTGCCAGCCGTGATCAAACAGGGGCAGTGGGTTGGTGAGTATCGGTTTCGCCACTTTCAAACCGGAGAGACTATCCCCGTTTACTATAACCTTTTCACCATTAAAGACAAACGAACAGGACAACCGATCGCCCTTGCTACCGTGACGCAGGATATCCGGCAACGAAAACAAGCCGAGGAAGCCTTGCGACAAAGCGAAGCGAAATTCCGCTCTCTCAGCGAATGTTCTCCAGTTGGCGTATTCATGATGGATACAGACGGTCAATGGGTTTACGTCAATCCTCGCTGTCAAGAAATCTGTGGCATTACGGCGGATGAAGCAATGGGAGATGGCTGGAAACAATCCCTCCATCTTGAAGACCGAGAACACGGCTTAATGGCTCGATCGCGAGCCGTCGCTGAACAACGAGGGTTCATTATTGAAGACCGCTACATTCACAAAGACGGATCAATTCGCTACGGACGAACTCAAACCGCCCCGATTGTTAGTTTAGAGGGTGATTTAATTGGCTATGTGGGCACGATCGAAGATATCACCGAAAGTCGGGCGATCGACCAAATCAAAACAGAATTCATCTCAATTGTGAGTCACGAACTGCGAACACCACTCACCTCTATTCGAGGCTCCCTCGGACTGTTAGTGACCGGCATCTACAATAACAAACCCGAAAAAGCCCACCGGATGATTGAAATTGCGGTTGCTGATACCGATCGCCTCGTTCGCCTGGTCAACGATATCCTCGATTTAGAACGCCTGGAATCTGGTAAGCTCATCCTCACCAGAGAAATCTGCGATGTAGCCAACCTGCTGTTTCAGGCTGTTGAAGCCATGCAACCGATCGCCTGCTTTGAAAACATTACTCTCTCGGTTTCATCGATCGACGCCAACATTTGGGCAGATCGCGATGCCATCATTCAAACCCTGACCAATTTACTCAGCAACGCCATCAAATTCTCTGAACCAGGCAGTACAGTTTGGCTATGGACAGAATACGTCCCATTTCCCCCTCTTCCCCTCACATTCTTTTCGCCGTCAAAGATCAAGGACGGGGTATCCCAACCGATAAACTAGAAACTATCTTTGGTCGGTTTCAGCAGGTGGATGCGTCGGACTCTCGCCAAAAGGGAGGGACAGGATTGGGGTTGGCAATTTGCCAAAGCATCGTGCAGCAGCACGGTGGAGCGATTTGGGCAGAGAGTGCGCTAGGGGTAGGCAGTACGTTTTATTTCACCTTACCCATGCCGCCAGATGAGGAGAGTGGGGGCAATGACAACTAAACGAATTTTGATTGTGGATGATGAGGAACGAATTCGAGAGGTGGTACGGGCATGTTTGGAAGATTTGGCAGGTTGGGAGGCGATCGTGGCGGAATCGGGTCAGGAAGGCTTAGTCAAGGCGGCGTCTGAACAATTTGATGCGATTCTTCTGGATGTATCCATGCCAGATATGGACGGATTTACTCTGTTTCAACACTTGCAAGCGAACCCGCACACTTGCTTAACTCCAGTCATCTTACTAACCGCAAAAGTGTTGCCATCCGATCGCGCTAAATTTGCTCAGATGGGAGTAGCTGGTGTGATCACGAAGCCATTTGATCCAGTGAAAATTACACTGGAGATGGCAGAAATTTTGGGGTGGGAGAGTGGAGGAGTGGAAGCGTAGGGGCGAATGGCGTTTCACCCTGCGAAATGTATAGCTGCGAAATGTATAGCGACAGCCACCTGGGTGAGGACGGGGTGCAAGGGTTCCACCCTCCCCTGGCTGGGGGCGAAGCCCCCACACCCCCTTTAATCCCGATGTCCTAACCTTTATGGCGACAGCCATATTAACCACTTGTATCTTTTCTCACGAGAGCGGCTATTGTTTTGATAAGTTCTTCTGGTTCAACAGGTTTAGCCAGATGCACTTGGAATCCTGCGGCAAGAACCCGTTGCCGATTGATCTCGCCAGCATATGCCGTGAGGGCGATCGCTGGAATGTGTCCCCCTTGCTCTGAAGGGAGAGTTCTGACTTGGCGCAGCAGCGTATATCCATCCATGTCGGGCATTCCAATATCGCTGAGCAGCACATCTGGCTTGAACTGTTTTAGTGCATCCAATGCTTCAAGTGCAGATGCTGTAGCAATGACTTCTGCTCCAGCCTGTTCTAGGATGAAGCGCACCAGCTTACGAGCATCTAATTCATCATCTATAACAAGAATTCGGAGATCATTGAGATTGTCCGGTTCAGCCAGGGGTTGCCCATCGGAATGGGCGATCGGCACCCCATTCATGAGGGGTAGCTTGACTGTAAACGTGGCTCCCTTGCCTTCTCCCTCGCTTTCTGCGTCAACAGAGCCGCCATGCATTTCCACAATATGACGCACGATCGCTAAACCCAATCCCAGTCCACCAAATTTGCGGGTTGTCTTGCCATCTTCCTGACGGAAATATTCAAACACATACGGCAAAAATTCTCGGCTAATTCCTTTGCCCGTATCCTTAACCTGAATTTGAGCCTGGGAATCGAGATAGTCTAATTTGACTTCGACCCGTCCACCACTTGGCGTAAATTTCACCGCATTGGAGAGTAAATTCCATACGACTTGTTGAAGTCGATTCGGATCACCCATGACTTGTTTAGTCGTGAGTTCAATTTGGGTGTGCAGATGAATCGATTTGGCTTCTGCCGCCAAACGCACTGTTTCTTTTGCCGCTTCGATCGTCACGGCCAAATCGACCGAACAGACATTCAGGCTGAGTTTCCCTTGCAAAATGCGCGAAATATCCAGTAAATCTTCGATTAATTGCGTTTGCAGTTTGGCATTGCGCTCGATCGTTTCCAATGCCAGGGCTGTTTTTTGCGCGTCTAGATTGCCCGTCCGCAGGAGTCTTGTCCAGCCGAGAATCGGATTGAGCGGTGTGCGTAGCTCATGCGAAAGAACTGCTAAAAATTCATCTTTGATGCGGTTTGCTGCCTCAGCCGCTTCACGGGCAACTCGTTCTCGCTCTAGGAGGTTTTCGCGTTCAGCTTCTGTGCGCTTACGATCGGTGATGTCTAAAAACGCGGCTACTGATCCTCTTGCGTTTCCTTGTTCGTCTAGCAAAGGAGCCGCATAGCCAAATAAATTAAACACGGTTCCATCGCCCCGAACAATTTCTACTTCATCATCATCTACCGCAACGTTGTGAATAGCAGCATAGCGTAGCGGAAATTCATTCGCGACGAGTTCCGTCCCGTTGCGGAAGATCTTGTAGGAGGGCTGAGATTCACTACTAGACGGTGTGTAGGAAATATTCGCATCCTCCGGAATGCCCAAAATTCGCGCAAAAGCCGGATTCGCTTTGACATACCGAAACTCTGGATCTTGTGAAATGAGAATACCGATCGGCACAACTTCAAAGAGAGTTTGCAGTTCGTTCAGCCGATTTTGGAGATCCCGGTTTAAGTTAGCGATCGCCGTTTCGGCTCGTTTGCGTTCTGTGATATCAATCGCAACTCCCCCAACTAACGGTTGCCCAACCGAATTTGAGATGGGAAATTGATAGATGAGGAAATCTCCTAGAGTTCCATCTGGACGAGGGGCAGACTCGATCGCTTCGATCACCTGATTTGTTCTAGCAACCGTTCGGATGCTGTTCAGAAATTTGTTGGCGTAGTTAGTTTCATACAAATCAGACATCCTTTTCCCAACGGCGTTGTCGGTTAAAACCTTAAATACTCGAAAATACGTTGGACTGAGGTAAAGAATCTGCCCATTGGCATCGGTGATCCAGGCGGCGGTCGGACTATGTGCCATAAACGCCTGAAACCGCTCTTCGCTGGCGCGTAAAACTTCCTCCGCTTCAAACTGGGCAGTGATGTCACTAGTAGTCACGATCGCCAGAATCACCTCCCCTGCTTTGTTTCGCACTGGAGTTCCGCCATACTGAGCGACCCAACGCTTGCCAGTATCGGTTCGGTGGATCTGCAACCGTTGCCCAGAAAAAGTTTCGCCAGCCATCGCATCAGAAATGGGCCAATCTGCAACTGCGATCGGTTGTCCATCCAGCCCTCGCACCTCAAACAAATCAGCAAACGAATGGACGTGTTGGCGCACTTCCTCAACGGATTGAAACCCATGTATAGCTAATGCGGCTGGATTGAAGGTCAGCACGTTGCCTTGTGGGTCAGCAATGATCAGTCCTTCGGTCATGCTGTTAAACACCGCTTCGAGTTGCGACAGATTTGCCTCCAGAGCTTCTTCAGCCTGCTTGCGATCGCCAATATCAATATTGACTCCCAAAAACCGCTCAGCTTGCCCATTAGCATCACGGATGATTTGCCCCTTGGAGGCTAACCAGTGAACAGACCCATCCTCCTGAACCACTCGGAATTCGTCGTAATAGTCTTCCCCCTGGGAAAAAACAGCCTCCACATTGCACACGGCTCGGTCGCGATCGTCTGGGTGAATGCAATCCACCCAAAGTTGGAGGTCTGGCTCGATCGCTTGGTCAAGTCCTAATAAATTCCAGATCCCTTCCGACCAGGAAACTCGACCTGTTTGAAGATTCCATTCCCAGGTGCCAACCTTAGCAGCGCGTTGTGCCAAGAGCAGGCGTTCACGACTTTCTCGCAATGCTTGCTCTGTGCGCTGGTGCTCCTGAATCTCTTGCTGGAGTTGTTCGTTCGCATGAACTAGCTCAGATGTTCGTTCCTGGACTCGTTGTTCTAATTGGTTTTGAGAATGCCGCAGTTCCTCCTCTACCCAGAGGCGCTCTTTAATTTGCACTTGCAGTTCTCGGTTTGCTTGCTCCAATTGAGCCGGACTGGGCAATGCTAGGGCTTGAGGCACCAACGGCACAAGCTGAATCGCTGTAAATACAGAAACAGCGGCTGTGATGGCTTTAATCGCTCCAGATAACCAGTAAGTCGGATGCCAGAGTGTCCAGATTTCTGCAACATGCGTAGTGCCACATGCCACGATGAAAGCGGCAAATAATAAAAATATCCAGTGGAAGGGTAAGTCTGGTCGCCTGCGAACGAAGTAGAACAGCGTCAAGGGAATGGAGTAGTAGGCAAGGGCAATCAGCCCATCTGAGAGGAGATGAAGCCAAACTAAACTGGGCTTCCAGAGATAGCAGTGACCGTGTGGAATAAACGGACCTGAGAAAAAAAAGTTGTTTAAGATGCCGTGCATGGAGAGCGCGAAAAAAGGATTAATGAATCAGAGAAAGAAAGCACAACTCTGTTGAGTCTAAATTGAGTCTAACGGGTCATTGGGCGATCGTGCTTTACGGTGTACGATCGCATTGATTTCCGCACTCATCCCATCAACGAACGCAATTAACTCCTAGCCCAGGCAGATTGTGAAACGGGAACTCGTTCTGCTTCAAACCAGGTTCGATCGAAGTTACACCCCAAATGCTGTTGAATGCGAAGCAAATCTTGTTCGGCATTGCCAAGACAGGTCGTTGCGCCTGGAGACGGGGTAATGTTGAAGCGGATGCCATTGCCTGGATCAATCTCTGCCTGACCAAGAATTAATTTGCACTGAGTCCGATCGATCAACTGGGGACGAACACCACCCACTCCCTCGGCAAACTCTAGATCCTCTAGCTGTAATGAAGGCACGATTTTACGAGCATCTTTTAAGAACAAATGACGATCGAGCAGGGGCACCTCAAACGCCATGTTTTTGAAGATGTAATTGCGAATATCGCGCACTTTGAATAGATCCCACAGTACCCCAATCACCGTGCGATCGAGTTTCAGTACCTCCAGATAATCGACGAGCGTTTGCAGGTTATTACGCTCTAACAATGGCAGTGGTAGTGCAGTTGGACCGAAGCGAGTTCTACCAGGCAACGTGATATCTGGATCACCGTGAATCGCTGCGAAGGGGAGTTTGTCGTTTTGAACGGTGTATACCTTGCCGTTAAGAACTTGGGGTGTGAAGTAGAAATTCCCTGCGATCGGTAAACAGGAATAGTTCAGCCCAATCCCCATGCGATGAGCAAACAGCAGGCTATGTCCACCTGCTGAAACCACAACAAACCGAGCCATCATCGAGCCGGCGGATGTTGTGATTCGATAGTTTGATCCTACGGGTTCAATGATTTGCACCGCATGTCCCAGTTTCAGATCGACAGTTTTCCCGGCTACAGATTGAGCCTGCTCTACGAAGGATTGAGCTAATGTACCATAATTAATCGCGGTATATTCGTCTGGAACAGCGATCGCCACTAACTCTTCAGGTCGATCGTGTCCATTCACGTTGACGACACTCGGTTCTATGTCTGCAATTTGAGTTTTGTCTAGTAGGTGCATTCCAGTGAAATGTGGCTTAAACGTCTCATATCGTTGCTGCAAGAACTCACACTCTTGAACGCCAACGCCCAACACCATTTTGGGAAATCGATGAATGATCTGATCTCGAAGTCTAGGTGGCAATTGCTCAGCATAACGAACTAGCATCTGAGCCGATCGCCGTACCTTGAGTGCCTTCTCTAGTGTGTAGTTAGTCTCGATATCCCCACAATGGATCGTCTGGCTATTATTTGTGGCTTTAGAGTTGACAGATGCCACACGAGGATATTTCTCCACCAGTGCTACACGCTTTAAATCAGTAAAGCTTGCCAACGCATAGAGCGAAGCGGCTCCTGCTACCCCACCCCCAATCACTACAACGTCATATGTCTGATTAATCATGCCAAGTCTTTAACTCTGCACTTTTTAACGTATCCTATTCAAACTTAGTGTAAATGCGTATAACTCCTGAAATCGTCCTCTAGATGGGCTAGTGCATTGAGTGCGGTGGTTCCAGAGTTAGCGAAAGTCTTGAGTTAGCATGACGTGTTTATGGGTGAACGAGGTTCGTGGTCCAACGACTGAAACGATTCTAGAAATTCGCGATGGGCTGCAAGCAATCAATCCTGTGGTGGCGGCGGAATTTATCAACCTGATATCTGAGCCAGGAGGATGAGCTTTAATTTAGCTCTGCGATCGCGTCCCGCAACCATTGATGCGCTCGATCGTTGTTATTTTTGGAATGCCAAAGCATTGAGACATTAAATCTAGATACCTCGAATGGCAGCGGTAACACTTGAAGATGTAAAAAATCTGCGTAGGTATGTGCAACTCGTTCGGCTAATGTAGCGATCAAGTCTGTGTTTGCCAAAATGAATGGTGCGACGAGAAAGTGAGGAACAGTAATGGCAACGTGACGTTTCAAATTGTGTTGAGCTAAATACTCATCAATCCAACCCACCATATCTTCTTTAACGGATACCAGTATATGTGATGCACCAAGATAATCTTCTAACGCGATTTTCTCTTTAATCCTGGAATGATCTTTACGACAAACACAAATATGCTGTTCATGAAATAACACTTGTTTTTGATGCCAGGATGAATGCTCTGGAAACACGCCGATCGCCAAATCGATTTCATCAGCATCTAACATCTTTAGCCCGCGATGACGATCGATTGAACGAACGAGAATTCTGACTTTGGGGGCAACTGTTTCTAGATGTTTTAGTAGTTTAGGCAACAGGACAAATTCTGTGTAGTCCGACAGGCCGACTGTAAAGAGCCGATCGCTTGTCTTCGGGACAAATGGCGTGTCGTGAGTCAGTGCAGACTGAACTTGCAGCAAAATTTGGTGGATGGGTTGAGAGAGGACGATCGCCTTTGGTGTAGGCTGCATTCCATCGGGCGTTTTGACAAATAATTCATCATCAAACAAGTCTCGCAATCGAGACAGCGCATTGCTTGTGGCGGGCTGAGATAATCCAATTTTCTGACCTGCACGAGTGACATGATGTTCTGTCATCAGGGCATCAAAGACAACCAATAGATTGAGGTCGATCGCCGCCAAATTGATGTGATGAATGATAGTCATATGATTAATCCATTGGACAAATAGCTACAGCTTAGCAATGATTGAGAAAGAAGCGATATTCTTTATTACCGGGCATCATTGCCAATGGTTTTAAATTCGGCCTGATTGAGATCAAAGATCAGGCGAACGAAAAGAATTATGCTTTTTGGGGTGTTTTGCAACGTTAATTACAATGTATAGCTGTAGTCAGCTAAGTTAGGACATGCGACATTTTTGTGGGGCGGCTTCGCCGCCCCACAAAAATGTCCTAACCACTATGACTATGGCTATAAATCCATGATTGTTGAATATATTCGTTACAAAATTGCTGACAATCAGCGAGACTCTTTTGAGCAAGCCTATCAACAGGCACAAACCTCTCTGATTGCCTCTGTGCATTGTTTTGGGTATGAACTTTCCCAGTGTACGGAAGATGCAAAGTATTACATCTTACGAATTGAATGGGACTCTGAGGACGGGCACTTACAGGGATTTCGTAAAAGTCCAGAGTTTCAAGCCTTTTTTTCGGCTGTCCGTCCGTTTGTGGATGCGATCGAAGAAATGCGTCACTATGCGGTGACAGCAATCAACAGCAAGAAAGATTGAATTCTAATTCTGATTGTATAGCAGTAGCCAGCGTGGTTAGGACATTGCCAAAGGCTGAAAGGTTAATGGCAAAGTAAACCAGAAGCGGGAACCTTTGCCCAGTTCGCTGTCTACACCGATTTCACCCCCATGTGCCATGATGATTTGATGGCAGAGATATAAACCGAGACTAATGCCTGTAAGTTGCCGTTCTGGTGAATTTCCAATGCGAAGATCAAACAACCGATCGCATTGATTTACACTCATGCCCTTGCCGTTATCCTCGACCGTGCAGCGTAATGTCTGCCCGTCGATCGCCGCTTGTACCATGATTTTCACGCCCGGAGGGTTATGTTTTACCGCATTAACCAAAAGATGCTTGAACACGCGCTGAATTTGCGTTGAGTCGGCTATTAGAGGAGGCAGTTTTGAGGGGATTTGGTTAATTACGATCGCCTGATTGGTGTCAAATATGGGTTTCAACTCAGTTACCGCCGTTTGAATCAGCGTTGGTAACGACATTCGCTCATAGTTGAGGATGAGTCCTTCGGTTTTGTTTTTGTAGGCTTCTAGTAGCGAGTTGAGTTTGCAAAGTTGAATTTCGCCTGATTGAATCATTCGCTCTAGTAAGACGCGAGAGACAGGAATCTGTTCACCCGATTGATTCTGCAAGTTTTGCAAGATCATGACGCTGCCCATCACAGTCGTGCGGAGATCATGGGCGATCGCATGGAGAAATACATCCCGCAAGCGATTGAGTTCCTCTAATTCCGCCATGTTTTCTTGCAGTTGTAGCGTTCGTTCAGCAACCTGTTGCTCCAGGTTGGCATTGAGAGTTTGCACTTGTTGATAGAGTTGTCCTTGCTGAATCGCGATCGCAACCTGGGTTCCCAATTGTTTCAGTAGCTCGATTTCCATGGGTTGCCATCGACGCGAATGGGAGCATTGATTGACGACAAGAATGCCGAAGAGGTGAGGAAAAGTAAGGGAATGAGGGGGTGAGGGAGTGGGGGAGTGGTAGGTTAGAACTTGGGTACTGAGTTCTTGCGCTTTCATGCGTCCACGCTTTAGAATTCCGAACTCTGGCATTCCGACAGTCCAATCACAAGGCTGATCGTTCAGGGTAATCGGTACGCCAATGTTTGCTTTGATTTGGTAATGGTGATAATACTGTTCAACGAAGGGCGACGTTTCTTCGATTTGGGCAGCATCTTCTACAATGCAAATTTGCCCATCGCTGAACATATTTTGCAGGTCGTAATAGCTGGCGGGATCGATCGTTGCGCCCAAAACAGATGTCCAGCCGGATTCTACGGATTCAGCGACAACTTCACCTTGACCATTAGCATCAAAACAGCAAAAGAAAACCCGATCGGCGCTCAGAAATCGCCGTACTTCTTCCACCGTCGTATATAAGATTTCATCTAAATCAAGGGATTGGCGAATCCGCAGTGCCATTTCACCAACTAAGCGATTGTGTTCTGCGACAACCCGTAATTCTTGCTCAGCCTGTTGGTGTTCTGCCATGACTGCCGCCAAAATCATTGCAGTAATCGTAATCACGCCGATGAAGGCTTGCAGCAACAGGACAACTTGCCGTGGATCGTCAGCTTTGGCAATGAAAGGACCATGCCCAGAAATCGTACCACCGATCGCAATGATGGACAGAATGAAGCTTGCCAACACCGCTCTGACTTGTCCGAAGCGGAGGGCTGCCCACATCACTAGTGGGAAAGGTAAATATTCTAAAGGATAGGTGGCGATCGCTTCTCCAGTATTGGTGTAAAACACAATCCAACTGACAAGAATGAGCGATGCTAACCAAACGACTTTTTCCAACACACGCCGAGACGAAAATAAATCAAATAAATTGGAGGTTGCTAAAAAAAGTTTTACTCTGCGGGATCGCATTGCTAGCAAGAGCGGAGTGAATACAAGAATGCCCATACCATCCCCTAACCAAATCGTCCACCAGTTTTGAGCCGCCTGATTCCACTCTATGTATCCAATCAGACATGCTGCTAGAGTGCCAAGAGTGGCATTGACGATAGGAGTCGCCAAAACTCCTAAACCTATGAACTGGAGTACATCTCGCAAGTGTTTCAAGGAAGTGTCGAATTTTACCCACTTGAGAACGAAAGCTCCGACAATGGCTTGCGTGGTGCTACTCAAAATTGAACCCAAAGAGAGATCGACGGGAGCGCCTACCGAATGGTTCAATAAAAAACACCGATCGCAACTCCTATCCATGCCCATTGTCCATGCCACAGGAGAGCCGTTAATGCAATTCCAGCCGGGGGCCACAAAGGAGAGGCTTCAAAACCCAAATTGAGCATCGAAAGAGCTAATCTGGCGGTTAAAAAATAGGCAATGGCGATCGCACCGATAATCATTAGGTATCGCCAGAAAGGGGGCTGGCTCATGGGATGTCGGCTGTAGTTATTCGGTGTGGCATTTGTTGAAATACCAGGCTGCATATCTTTTACCCTGACAGTTCAATTCGATCGCGCTTGAACCGATTTTGCTCTATGGCAAATCAGAACTGCCTCGAAGAATCCTCGAAGAATCTAGGCTTTAAGAACATTCAAATTCGATTGTGATTTCAACCTAAACCCCTCCTCCGTTAAGCTACAACTCGATATACCACTAGGTTGACCTAAGTTCTGCAAGTCTAACGTCCTCCGAGTGGATGAACCAGGGGCATGAGTGAGAGAAGTTTTCCGGAAAACTCTGACTTGCTTGTGTGGTTCTCTCAAATGGCTGTAAGGACACATGAAAATGCGCCAGCCATGAAAAATGGCTGGGCGATCGCCAGGGAATGAGGCCAGGATAAGAACTAAGCCACCTCTGGCTGTCCCGGTCGTGGGAAGCGCGATCGATCTCTGAAGCAGCTTGAGCCAGGACATAGAGATCTCAATTTTCAGAGCTTAGACATCCCTCAAAATTGTCTAACTGGTTGGGTCTACTTCAGTAATGAACCTCTCACATGCGCGTAAGAGCCGCTACCTTAGTTAGCTTATCTGTACTCAATCCCTCTAGTTCATCAAGATGGAGCCACCCTTCTTTGACCAACCTGGCAAAGACAAAGATGAGAACTGAATACCTATAGTCGTACTTGCCATCTATCTCGTGTCTCCTGGCACTTAAGAAATCGTGTAACTGCCACATATCATCAGGCTGTGCGATCGAACTGGCTCTTTTGCAAACTTCCTTAACCACAGTCTGAATTTCTCGCTCATAGGCTTTCTCAAAGGCAGCTTGAGCTATCTCCTTCTCGGTCTTAGACCACTCAACGTCACTCACTTGCATCACAAACATTAAAATCTACGCGGTCATCTATTGTATCGAATTACGTCATTTGCTTCAAAATTGCGGAGCGCCCTTGGCTAGAGAGCGCTCACACAATCAGTCAAGACATACGGACACCCAACATTTCTCTAGCGAACCAGATTCAACAGTTCCTTAGGAGATGCCAACAAATCAATGGCCACAAAGAAAATTTTTCCCTTAGGGTTGAGCAAAAACCGCCAAGCCATATTCATTCCCACACCGGCACCGAACCAAGGAGTTTGCACTCTGCCAGTGACTTTCACCTGAGTGAAACCATCTTCTGCGGGTTCAGCAACGCCTCGCTCCGGTATCAACTTGAGGTTTTGGCATTCCTCATTAAAAAATCGGAGGATGGCATCTCTGCCGACGATCGGTCTTTGGAAAGGAGGTTGCAGGGCAGCATCAGGCGCGAATAAATCAATCAAAGCCCCAAAGTCATTCGCATTCAAATTGTTCATGTAGCTCAGTACCGTTGGCTCAGTAACGCCTTCAATGGTGACTTGAGTTCGTTGTGACAGATCCTTGGGAGCAACAACAGGTTCAGCCACTCTGGTGTAATTGCCCAACTGTCTCGGATCAAACCCCATGTCAACCACAGCACTGCGTAATACTGTAATTTGTTGCCCCTGATCCAATTCTCTGACCGCTTGCAGCACTGCTGAAGCATTGGCAGAAAGCTGATAGCCTGCTGGAATTGGAGCGACGATACCTTGATCCATCCATTGCCCAAGTTGATACCAGAACCCTAGCTTGATATTGGCAGACCAGGTGGCATAGGTGCGGCAAGTCGGTGTGTCAGCATTGTTTGCCAGGTCACACATAATCTGCGTTTGCTCGGAGGCAGTCATTTGCCGAATTTGATTCAGAGTTTCTTCTGCAAACTGCATACTAGCCGCCCCTGGAGCAGCAACTGTGATTGTCTTACCCATTTCAAGATAAGCAAACCACGTCCATGCTAGTTGGTCTTCGGCACTAAGTTGCTTGAATCTGGCGATCGTGGCTGGTACTGCATCAGCCGATAGAGTTGTTGGGAAAATACCACGGGCTGAATCAATGGTAATTGACATAGTACAAACCTAACTTTACTAAATTCATGACTGCAAAAAGGTCGAACTGCGAGCGTTTGAGCGATAAAGCCTCAACCCTCCTCATTAAATTATCACAAAATTTTACGAAAATTAACAAACCTTTACATATCTTTTGGAAACATTTCTTCGTCTGATGGCAAGCAGTACTGAATAGGGGTAGTATGTGACGTGCAACTAAAACCCTAGAACCCTTGACTTTCCGTTTGCCCATCAAACCGTAAAATGCTTCTGTGCCAAACCTTTGTGGGCGATACCCACCCTACTAATTTAGAATCGGAAAAATTTTAGGCGCTGAAATACTTCGCTGCTGGGTGATAGGCGACGATCGCGGTTGTTGATTGTTCTGGATAAAGCTGTTCGCTTTCATCCATATGAAGTCCAATTTGCTTCGCATCCAGTAAATTTAGCAGCGTGTATTGATCGTGGATATTTGGACAAGCCGGATAGCCGAAGCTATAGCGCGACCCTTGATAGCGTTGAGCCAGCATATCACGGATGGTGTTGGGTTCTGCGGCAGCCAATCCAAGTTCTCGACGAATGCGGGCGTGTGTCCATTCGGCTAAGGCTTCTGCCATTTGTACGGCGAGTCCGTGGAAGTAGAGATAATCGGTGTATTGATTTGACTCGAATAGGGTTTTAGCATATTCGGTCGCAATTTCGCCGACTGTTACGGCTTGCATGGGGAAAACATCCTGGGAATTTTGGATTTTGGATTTTGGATTTTGGATTTTGGAGTCTTTGGGTAAGTAGAAATCGGCGATGCAGAGGCGACGGAGGGATTTTTGGCGCGGGAAGTGGAGGGTGGCAACGGGTTCTCCAGGAGGGGCAAGATTCTCATCCTGGACGATCGCCGGATCATACAAATGCAATGCATTTCCTTCTGATAAACAGGGAAAGTAACCATAGACCACGTGGGGATGCAGCAGTTTTTCAGTGACAATGCGCTGCTTCCATGCGTCTAAGATGGGATAGACTTTTTCAGTCAGGAAGCGATCGTACTCTTCTCGCGATTGGTCTTTCGGTTTGCGGAACTGCCACTGTCCGGCAATCAAGGCTTGCAAATCGAGATGCCAGAAGAGTTCTTCTAGCGGAATCTCATCGGGTCGCAAAATTTTTGTCCCCCAAAATGGCGGAGTCGGGCGATCAATGTCAACCGCAACTGCATCCGATCGGCGGCTGTCGGATTGGGAAGGATGCAGGATGCAGGATGCAGGATGACTGGAGTTTTCCGCTTGGGAGGGTTGAGTCTCAGCGATCGACTCCGTATCTGCATCTTTCACTTCGTCTAAAAACCCTTTGAGATCGTCCCAATTGTTTTGCGCCTTGGCGGGCATCAATTTGTCCATGAAATGCAGATCAGAGAAAGCGTCTTTGCCATATACCACTCGACCGTTGTAAGTATTTTGGCAGTCTTCGTGAACAAATTTGGGGGTGAGGGCAGCTCCACCGAGAATGACAGGAACGGTGATGTTGCGTTCATTAAATACGTGCAAGTTTTCTTTCATGAACGCCGTCGATTTCACCAATAGACCACTCATCGCAATACAATCTGCATTGTGTTTATGATATGCATCAATGATATTTTCAACGGGTTGTTTGATACCGAGATTGATTACTTTGTAACCGTTGTTCGTCAGGATGATATCCACTAGATTCTTACCGATATCGTGAACATCGCCTTTCACCGTTGCGATCACAACAATTCCTTTTGACTGATTGGAATCTTCTTTCTCCATATACGGTTCCAGGTAAGCAACTGCCGCTTTCATGGTTTCTGCCGATTGCAACACGAAGGGAAGTTGCATCTGTCCGGAACCGAACAGTTCACCAACGACTTTCATGCCATCTAGCAGGAATGTGTTGATGATGTCGAGAGGGGCATAGGTTTCGAGCGCGATCGCCAGCGCCGCTTCCAAGCCAATTCGTTCGCCATCAATAATGTGACGTTTCAAGCGTTGCTCGATCGGCAGATCAACGATTGAGCCGCCCGATCGCGAATCTTTTGCCGATACGCCCTCAAACAGGGTCGTCAGGACGGTGAGCGGATCATAGATGCAGACATTGCCGTCAAACTGACGCTCATCGTAGATCAACTTGCGACAAATTTCTTGATGGTTGGGATCAATCTTAGCAAGGGGCAAAATCTTTGCGGCACTGACGATCGCCCCATCCATGCCCACTGCCATTGCTTCGTGCAGAAACATCGAGTTTAGCGCCATCCGCGCCGCCGGACTCAGACCAAATGAAACATTGGAGACCCCTAGAACAATATGCACTCCGGGCAAATGTTGACGAATTAAACGGATCGCTTCGATCGTCTCTTTGCCATTCACCCGATCTTCTTCAATCCCGGTAGAAATGGGCAGTGCTAATGGATCGTAGAAGATTTCGTAGGACGGAATGCCAAAGTCGAGTGCATCTCGATAGGCTCGCTGAGCGATCGCAACCTTTTTCTCTGCCGATCGCGCCATCCCCTCTTCATCGATCGTCCCGACGACAATCCCTGCACCATATTGTTTTGCCAACTCCAGCACTTTGAAGAAGCGCTCATCGCCATCTTCGTAGTTAGTGGAATTGAGGATGCACTTGCCACCTGCAACTTTCAGCCCTGCCTCCATCTTTTGCCACTCCGTGGAATCGAGCATCAACGGCAGGTTAACATTCGTTACGAGGCGTGACACTAACTCTCGCATATCCCGCACTCCGTCACGCCCCACATAATCAACGTTGACATCCAGGATATGTGCCCCTTCGCGGACTTGCGATCGAGCTAACGCCACCAATCCATCCCAATCTTCTGCATTGAGGAGATCGCGGCACTTTTTAGAACCACTGGCATTGAGGCGTTCGCCAATAATCAGGAACGAATTGTCTTGATCGTAGGGCTGAGCCGAATAAATTGAGGCAGCAGAAGGGATGTAGTTGAGGGAAGGGCGGGGAGATGGGGGGATGGGGAGATGGAGGAGACATAATCGCTTCCTAAGTCGGTTATGCCGTTAGTCCCCACGCGCACGGGGCGATCTTTGGGTTTTAAGGTGGGGGCGATCTCTGCTAATTGTTGAATATGATCGGGGCGAGTTCCGCAACACCCGCCAATCACTTGCACTCCCAAATCATCGACGAAGTGCATGAGCGCCATGCGGAGTTCCATTGGGGTCAGCTTGTAGTGGGCGTGACCACCTACGTTTTCAGGGATGCCTGCATTGGGGATGCAGGAAATGACGAATGGAGACTGTTGTGATAAATAGCGAATATGTTCTGCCATCCGATCGGGTCCTGTTGCACAGTTCAGTCCCAGGATGTCGATCGGGTAAGGTTCCAGAATCGCTAACATGGCGGCAACATCAGAGCCAACCAGCATCGTGCCCTGAAGTTCCATCGTGACGGAGACCATCAAGGGAAGCCGATCGCCTTTTTGGGCGAAGACTTCTTCGATCGCATTCAAAGCCGCTTTAATCTGCAACACATCCTGACAGGTTTCGACAATGAACAAGTCTACACCGCCGTCATACAAACCTTCTGCTTGTTCCGCGAAGGAGGCTTTCATTGGGTCATAGTCGATATGTCCCAGGGTAGGCAGTTTGGTGGTGGGACCGATAGATCCAGCAACAAAGCGCGGTTTTTCAAGAGTCGAGAATTCTGTGGTACAGCGTTTTGCCAATTCTGCGGCTTTTTTGTTTAATTCATAAGCGCGATCGGCTAAATCATACTCCGCCAAGACGATCGACGCGCCGCCAAAGGTATCGGTCTCAATTACATCGGCTCCCGCCGCAAGAAAATCTCGATGCACTTTGGCAACGGCATCAGGTCTCGTCACGACGAGATATTCATTGCAGCCTTCATATTCGGCTCCACCAAAATCCTCTGCCGTCAAATTCTGTACTTGAAGATTGGTGCCCATTGCGCCGTCGAAAACGATTACTGGGCGATTGGAACTATGAAGCCGTGTAAGGAAAGGATGGATCATATCTTTAGGATGTGCCTGAATCGCTTTACAGAGGGATCGCTGATCCTAGATTACCAATCTCCCTTGATTCTGGGAATTTTTAGACCAACACAGATCAATTCTCTGAAGAAAATTTTGTTATTTTGTTCAATGATTAAATCGATGAATGTTAAAAAAACATTGCCTCGATCGTCATTAAATCCTTGCCGTTTTCCTGCACTGCTAAAGGCTTGGCATGGTAAACCGCCAATGATTACATCAATTTCATCGGTCGAACCCAATCCTGCTTTTTCTCGAATTTCTGTTGCTGAATAATCCCTAATATTGACAGAGTTACTTGAACGGGTGATTGCCCAACTGAAAACTTTGCCTGCGGACGAGCAGGACGCGATCGCTGCTCGTCTCCTGGTTGAGATGGAGGATGAACAGACATGGGAAAGTTCAGTTTGAATCTACAACGGATGATCAGTGGGATCGAATAGCTGAGATGGTACGACAGGAGATTGCTGCTGGTAATAAGCACAGGTTATCGGCAGCCGTTCAGCTGTGCCGTTAGCCTGTCGAAATTCCTGGGAACTTACAGCCTGAAGCCTACGTGTGGAGAGTTGTGCCTGTAGCCCTTTCGCTTGAGTAAAGCGGCGATCGACCTCAGTCCAATTCACCACATTCCACCAGTTATCTAAGTATTCAACGCGACGATTTTGATACTTAAGATAATAAGCGTGTTCCCAAACATCATTCCCCATTACAGGATATAAGCCATCCATAATTGGGCTGTCTTGATTGGCTGTTGAAACGATTTGCAGTTGCCCTTGAGAGTTGAGAACGAGCCAGACCCAACCACTGCCAAATCGACTGCTCCCAGCTTGATTGAATTGCTGCTTAAACGTATCAAAATTGCCAAAGGTGCTGTTGATAGCCTCTGCCAAGGCACCTGTCGGTTGCCCCCCCGCATTGGGAGCCATAATTTGCCAAAACATAGTGTGATTGAGATGTCCGCCACCATTATTACGAATCGCTGTGCGAATGGCTTCCGGAACCCGATTCAAATCCTGTAGCATTGTGACAACACTAACGCCTTGTAGATCAGGATTCTGTTGTATCGCTTCATTCAGTCGATCGACATAGGTTGCATGGTGCCGATCGTGATGCACCATCATAGTTTCAGCATCAATATAAGGTTCCAGCGCGTCATAGTTGTAAGGCAAAGGTGGCAACTGCACAGGGACGATGGTAGGGTCAGTCTGGCTTGGTGGAGTCGCAGAAGGAGATTGTTGAGCTTGAGGCATTTCTTGACAAGAAACCAAAAAAATTAAGAACGCAATTCCTGTCACCAGGAAAAAACTGATTTGTTGCTGCAAACTCTTTCTCATACCTACACTCTCAAAATGCTTCTGAAGTTCTAATAAAGAATGGAGTTTCAATTCTCAGTGAGAATCGAGTCTGCCTAATATTCTTCAAGGCAGAATATTATCCTACCTCAAGATCCAATTTCTTCTGATAATCGAGCGATCGATTGGCATTATGAGGATGCCTGAAAAGCGTCAAATGAAAACCAGATGATTTGATTCACCTCTCGTCTGCTACATCCGCTACCTGCATCGCAGCCTACAGCAAATCACTGTAGTTTCTTTAAAATTACTGTATCTTCTTAATTAAGGAAGATAAATAAGTTAAGTAAGATTTCATAAGGAATTCAGTTTTGGATGCGGCAATCAGTAATCAGGAGTGTAAATAAATGCTTTCCTGAGTCAATATTGCGATCAAGGATAAAATTTATGAACGCGCCAATTCTCTGGTGTATTGAGGTATTCGAGAACAAGACAATCAACCGATTGTGATTAAACATTATGAATAAACCTGTAATTATTTGTGTTGATGACGAGATCAGTATACTCAAGAGCCTCAAAATTGAACTGAAAGAGGCGATCGGTGACACTTGCTTAATTGAACTGGCGCAGGGGGGAGAAGATGCTTTAGAGCTAGTTGAAAAATTTTTGGCAGATCACTATGAAATTCCTCTGATTATTGCAGATCATCTCATGCCTGACATCAAGGGAGATGAATTTTTGAGGCGCGTTCATTTATATTCTCCTAAAACGCTTAAAGTTCTGTTAACTGGACAGGCTAATCTGGAAGACATCGCGAATGCGATTAAGTATGCAAATTTGTATCGCTATATCGCTAAACCCTGGCAAGCTGAAGACCTACAGCTAACTGTTAAGGAGGCGATTAACAGCTATTTTCAAGAGAAACGATTAGCCGAGCAGACCACCCAACTGCAACAGATGAATCAGGCGTTAGTGGAATCGGAACACAAATATCGCAGTATTTTTGAAAATGCACTGGAGGGTATTTTTCAAAGTACATCAGATGGGCACTTTCTTGGCGTAAATCCAGCGTTAGCTCAACTCTATGGCTATGACTCTCCGGACGAATTAGTAGTAGCGATCACCGATATTCAGTATCAAGTTTATGTTGATGCTAACCGTCGAACTGAGTTCATCGCCTCAATGGAACAGCACAATGCTGTATCTGGATTTGAGTCTCAAGTCTATCGCAAAGATGGCAGCATTATTTGGATCAGTGAGACAGCACGCGCAGTCCGTGATGCAACTGGAGAACTACTCTGTTATCAAGGATTTATTATTGATATTACTGAGCGTAAACAAGCAGAGATACTTTTAGCTGACTACAATCGCATTCTAGAATCTCAAGTTGCTGAACGAACAGAAGCATTACAGCAACAAAAAGAACTCTTGCAAACGATCGTTGATCACATCCCCGTCATGATTACACTCTACGATCAAAATGGGCAAATCCATTTTGTGAATCGGGAATTAGAGTGCATTCTCGGCTGGTCGTCGTCAGAGCTAGAACACATCAACTTATTAACTGAATGCAATCCTGATCCAGAACAATGTCAGCAAGTTTTGAATCACATGTTAGCGGCGACAGGAAAGTGGTTAGACATCAAAATTAAAACGAAAGACGATCGCAATGTGGATACATCTTGGGCAAATATTCGACTTAGCAGTGGAATGAGTATTGGCATTGGACAAGACATCACTGAACGCCTTGAAGCCGCGCTCCGTGAACGCAAACAAGCTGAAGAAGCATCCATTCTGGAAGAACGCAATCGCATGGCACGAGAAATTCATGACACTTTAGCACAAGCATTCACCAGCATTATTGTTCACTTAAATGCAGCGTCCCAGAGAATCATGAGTGATCCAAATGCTGTCGAAGTACACCTTAACACAGGACGGAGTTTAGCTCGTTCTGGTTTAGCTGAAGCTCGACGATCGGTAGAAGCATTACGTCCACAATTGTTAGAAGATGGTGATTTATTTAGTGCCCTCAACCGGATTGCCTTACAACTGTTCTCCCATACTCATACATGCATCCTCTGTGAAATCATTGGTGAAGCGTATGCGTTGCCGCCGGACGTTGAAACCAATTTGCTTCGCATCGGACAGGAAGCCTTAACCAATGCCCTCAAATACTCCAAAGCCAGCGAAATCCGCGTTGAGTTGGTATATGACAGAGCGCACTGTATCCTGCGCGTCAAAGATGATGGACAGGGGTTTGAGGTTCGTAGCGTTTCCCTTGGGAGTGGTTTTGGTTTAATAGGCATGACTGAACGCGCAGAGCGAATTGGGGCGCAGTTGACTATTCAGAGCGAACCTGGGCAAGGGGCAGAAGTAGTGGTATCCGTAAATCGGGAGTGATCTATGAGCCAGCCTGATGTCATTCGTGTTTTGATTGCTGATGATCATCCGATGATGCGGGAGGGATTGGCGGCTGTCATTGAATACAAGCCAGACATGACCGTTGTTGGGCAAGCCCGCAATGGGCAAGAGGCGATCGACCTGTTCCGGCAATATCAGCCTGATGTAACGCTAATGGATTTGCGAATGCCGGAGGTTGGGGGAGTTGAGGCGATCATGACGATCTGTGCTGAGTTTGTCAATCCTCGGATCATTGTATTGACAACCTATGATGGCGATGAGGATATCTATCGCGGCTTGCGGGCAGGCGCAAGAGGATATTTGCTCAAAGACGCTGAACCAGACGAGCTATTAGCCGCCATCCGCACTGTTTATGACGGTCGGCAGTTTATTCCCCTTGCTGTGGGCGCTAAACTGGTCGAACGCATGGGCAATCCAGAACTCAGCGATCGTGAGTTAGAAGTTTTGCAGTTAATGGCAAAGGGTAATAGTAATCAAGAGATCAGCACGGCGCTATCGATCGCTGAAGGCACGGTCAAATTTCATGTCAAAAACATTTTAAGCAAGTTGAAAGTAAACGATCGAACGCAAGCTGTGATCACAGCATTGAAACGAGGAATTGTCAGTTCTTAAAGATTAAATAATGTTAAGCGATGAGAAGCAGCGCTGGTGGACAAGCTCAATCTGTGACACAGCATCGATCGCAGGTGTTGCAGCCGCTTACCAAGCCCATCCAGAACGCTTTGTTCACGGATTACCTTAACCCCCTGTCGTTCTTACCGAAGGTTGGATCAATCCACCGATCGCCACTACTCAAACCCAGGAGGTGCAACACTAATTTCTCAATCAAAAGTGTCTCATTATCGTTGACACATTCCGGTTTACCTATCGCTGTTATTGTACTTAACTGAGTTAAAAACCGCTATAGATTGCCAAAGGATCACACTGATCAAAGCTCTTTGCAAATTGGGATGAATAAAGGGGTAGGGCTGAATGGTAGACACACATGAGCGATAACCTGTTTAAGGGATTTGAACAATTATTAGAATTTGCGAAAGCCCTTGAGGAGAAGGCAGCAAAGGGAGAACTCAAAGCCGATGTGCAGATTAATGCCCGTAATCTGAGCAGTATTCCGCGCCAGGGCAATATTCCTCGTACAGATATAGGTACGAGTCGCATTCGCCCCAATCCCGCTAATTCATCATCTAGCGCATCCACTCCTTCAGATGACGAGCCGATCGCCCCTCCTGCTGATATAACAGCATCCGCTTCTTTGAAAGATGTTGGCGGATTAGGGGATGTGCTTAATGAATTACGAGAACTCGTAGAAATTCCCCTCAAACGTCCTGATTTACTCACTCGACTCGGATTAGAACCCGCTCGTGGCGTGCTGTTGGTGGGCCCACCAGGAACCGGAAAAACGCTAACGGCTCGTGCCCTTGCAGAAGAGTTGGGCGTGAATTATATTGCGATCGTCGGTCCTGAAGTCATGGGCAAGTACTATGGCGAGGCGGAAGGTCGGTTACGGAGTATTTTTGAGAGAGCAACGAAGGCGGCTCCTTGCATTGTGTTCATTGACGAAATTGATAGTCTTGCTCCCAATCGCGCCAAAGTTGAAGGCGAAGTCGAGAAACGCTTGGTAGCTCAGCTTTTGAGCCTGATGGATGGTTTTTCTCAAACCAAAGACGTGATTGTCTTAGCCGCAACCAATCGTCCCGATCATCTTGATCCAGCCCTACGTCGCCCCGGACGGTTCGATCGCGAAGTGCAATTCCGAGTACCCGATCGGGATGGACGTTTGGAAATTCTCACCATTCAGACTCGTGCAATGCCGCTCGAACAATCAGTGAATTTGGGGACGATCGCCGATCTGTCCGTCGGATTGGTAGGAGCCGATTTGAAAGCTGTTTGTCAGAAAGCCGCTTACATGGCGCTCCGTCGGCAAGTTCCCAATTTACAAATGCCCATTCCTGATCAGTTGACTGTTACTCAGGAAGATTTTCTGCAAGCCATCAAAGAAATTAAGCCTTCAGTGTTGCGATCGGTTAAAGTCGAATCTCCTAAAGTGTCTTGGGATGAAATCGGCGGATTAGAAACCATCAAACAAACGCTGCAAGAATCTGTTGAAGGTGCATTGCTGTATCCCGATTTATATCAGCGAACCGGTGCAACAGCGCCTCGTGGCATTCTGCTTTGGGGACCTCCGGGAACGGGAAAAACCCTGTTGGCAAAAGCGATCGCTTCTCAAGCAAGAGCCAATTTCATTGCCGTCAACGGTCCCGAACTGCTCAGCAAATGGGTTGGTGCCGCAGAACAAGCCGTGCGAGAACTATTCGCCAAAGCCAGACAAGCGTCTCCCTGTATTGTGTTTGTCGATGAGATCGATACTCTGGCTCCCGCACGGGGCAGTTTTCAAGGCGATTCGGGAGTGAGCGATCGTGTCGTTGGTCAACTGCTCACCGAACTCGACGGGTTACAGTGTTGCACGAATGTTTTGCTGGTCGGTGCAACCAATCGCCCCGAAGCCCTTGATCCAGCATTGCTAAGAGCCGGACGATTAGACCTGCAACTGAAAGTTGATCTGCCCGATGCCGCGAGTCGGCTGGCGATTTTGCAGGTGCATAACGGCGATCGCCCGCTTGAAAATGTTGATTTATCCCATTGGGCAATTCAAACGGAAAGCTGGAACGGAGCCGATCTAGCTCTCCTTAGCAACCAAGCCGCCCTCGAAGCAATTCGCCGTTTCCGTGCCCAAGGTGCAGCCGATCCGAACACCATTCGCATTACTAATCATGATTTTGCAGCAGCATACCAGTTGATAACGAGTCAAAAGATAAGAAAGTGATCCGTGAGCATTAAGGGACTAGCAATAAAATAAAATACCAGTTTTTGAGTGGTGCGGCTCCGCCGCACCACTCAAAAACTGGTATTTTATTAAACCGCAAACCCCTAACGAATACGTTGTGGTTTGTCGAATTGGGAATTGGTGATTGGTGATTAGGAATTGGAAGCTGAACCCTATTCAATTTGCACATAGCATTGCTTCTTGGTGCAGTGAGTTTGATGATCAGATTAAAAATGTAATCTTTGATTATTTCTGTTCGTGTTCTGTTAGAGAGCTACAAAGGTTGGGAATGCTTGAATTAGCTTCATCTCAATTTGATTCGCAAACTTGGAATTCTGAGTTTTCGAGTCAGTCGCAATGAAGCAATGCCAACCGATCGACAATCAGGAATTTATTCAATAACAGTCCGTACCTTTTCGTAGGGGCATTCCTCACATTCATGAATTTTCAGCGTTTACTCTGGGACTTCCGAATTTGAAAGTACCTATGCTATTGAAGGAAGCCAATCCACCGTATAAATCCTGAAATCGGTCAAGGTAAGGCATTTCATAGTCTCAACAATTCGTTCAATGTAGGTGATTTATCATGGCTGTTGAAAAAGTAAACTCTTCCTCTAGCTTGGCTGAAGTCGTCGATCGTATCCTCGATAAAGGTATCGTAGTTGATGCTTGGGTTCGTGTTTCGCTAGTTGGAATTGAACTGCTGGCAATTGAAGCACGTGTTGTAATTGCATCCGTTGAAACCTACCTCAAGTATGCTGAAGCAGTTGGTTTGACCACGCAGGCTGCGGTTCCTGCGGCTTAATTAGAACTGAGATTTGAGTGCTGAGGGCTGAGTTTTTGATCGTCAGTTCTTAGCACTCAGTGCTATTTAAGTGCTGAGTTAAGTGTTGAGTTTTAAGTTAAGCTAACTGAGAATTTAACACTTAAAACTTAAAATTCAACACTCACTCAGTCCTCAGCCCTCAAAAGAGGTTCCCATGATTTCTCTCAAAGACTCCTGGCAAGAACAGCGGCAACAGCGCCAACATGAGTTAGCTCAACGACACCAGCAAGTGCAAGAAACGATCGACGCTTTCCGTCAACAACGAAACGCCAAAGCGGCTCAAATGCGTGAAGATTTGCGTTTATTTCAACTCGAACTTCAGCTTGAAACACAAGAGTTTCTCGCGAATGCCAGTACGCATCGCCAAATTCAAACAGAACAAGTCGCTGAACAACTGCATGACTATGTTCAATCACTCCGAGCACAAACAACTGAGATCTTGTCTACGAATGCGACCGATCGTTTCCTAATGGCGCAACAGCTTTTTCAAGATTTAGCTGAATTTCATGCTAACCTGACAACTTCAGTCGTCTCTTTTCGTCAGCAACTTCAGTTTGAGATCTACGCGCTGCAAATCGAAACGCAGGAAAAATTACAAGCGCATCAACAAGAACGGATTAAAAATCACGCACAACAGATGGATGAATTAGCCGTTTGGGTGGCAAACCTTCAGTCGGCAGTTCAAGATTATCTCACTGAACTAGAATTGCTTCGTCACGATCGCGCTCAGCAACTACACGCAATGTTGCAGCAAGTTCACGATCGTCGCATCACTGAAGTTAGGGTGCTGTTCCAAGAATTAGCTTTATTCCGTGCAGAACTGCGATCGTTTTATGAAAATTTGCATACAACCGTTTGGGGTGAAACAAGTTCATCACAAGCAAACAACTTAGCAACGAATGCAGTAGCAAATATAACGAATAAAACCAATCATTCGTCTATGCCATCCGTTACAAAATCCGTTGCTACCACCACTCAACTCCCAAAACCCAATTCCCAATCTCCTATCAAACTTGACAATGCCACGTCATTAGAAAAGGATGTTTTTGGTTATCTGCATCAAACTCAAGGCGCACGTTTAACTGAAATTGAATCTGCGCTCAGCATTAATCGGTTTCAAGTTGTCGATGCACTGCGCTTGTTAATTAAAAAAGGATGCGTAACCCAACGCGATCGTCTCTATTTAATTCAAGAGGAAGTTAGCCTGTGACCACTGTACTGAAAGCCAGCCCCCGGCGATTTGTCAGCACTCCATCGGTTGAGCGCGTGGCAACTAGGGCACTACGATATCTTCAATCGGGGTTCGCGGTTCATCTACGCGGTCCTGCGGGAACCGGAAAAACCACGCTTGCCCTCCATCTTGCCGATCTCATTGGTCGTCCTATCATGCTGTTGTTTGGTGACGATGAATTCAAAACTTCTGATCTGATTGGCAATCAATCAGGGTACACACGCAAAAAAGTGGTGGATAATTTCATTCACAGCGTGGTGAAAGTTGAGGATGAATTGCGGCAAAATTGGGTTGATTCTCGTTTAACACTCGCTTGTCGTGAAGGATTCACGCTGGTCTACGATGAGTTCAACCGCTCTCGTCCAGAAGTGAATAATGTTTTGCTTTCGGCACTAGAAGAAAAGCTGTTGGTGTTACCACCTAATAACAACCGCAGCGAATACGTCCGCGTCAATCCTCATTTTCGTGCCATCTTTACCTCTAATCCAGAGGAATACTGCGGTGTCCATGATACACAAGATGCATTGCTCGATCGCCTGATCACGATCAACATGCCAGAACCGGACGAATTAACTCAACAAGAAATTGCCGTTCAGAAAACAGGAATCGATCGCGAAAGTGCATTGTTGATCGTGCGTTTGGTAAAAGATTTTCGTCGTTGCACAGGAGCCGAAAAAACCTCTGGCTTGCGATCGTGCCTGATGCTATCGAAAATTTGCCAAGAACATGAAATCCTGGCATTGCCAGAAAACCCTGAGTTCCGCGATGTCTGTCAGGATGTCTTGCTGTCTCGTGCTGGATTGTCGATAGACGAGGCGACTCGTTTACTTTGGGAATTGTTCAATGAGATGATTGCCGCTCATGTAATGCAACTGGAAGCCACAAACTTTGCTCCTCAATCTCGCATTATCCCCAGAACAAACTCAACTGAAGAAACTTCTACACTGACGCAGGAACTTGCTCTAGAAAATGAAGCTGTCTTCAGTGAATTGATTGAGACGAACGAGGTTTCTAAAGCATCGACGCTACCGACCCAAGCCTTAACCAATGGAGGTCAAATATGACCATTGCTCCTCAAACTCGCCCCCACCCCATGCCGACTGCCACTCAAGGCTCTACCCTTGCTGATGTGTTAGAGCGAGTCCTTGACAAAGGCATCGTCATTGCTGGTGATATCTCCGTTTCCGTTGGTTCTACCGAACTTTTGAACATCCGAATCCGCTTGTTGATTGCCTCTGTCGATAAAGCCAAAGAAATTGGCATCAACTGGTGGGAAAGCGATCCCTATCTCAACAGCCAATCCCGCCAACTGCTCGAAGCCAACCAACACCTTCAAGCCAAAATCGAAAGTTTAGAACAAGAATTGCGATCGATTAAATGCACATCCGCTTAGGATCGCCAATTGAATAACTTGTAATGAACCATCAAGACACAAAGACACTCCTTCATCCTTCTCCTCTTCGCCCTCCCATGCCCCCCTCTGATTTTCCAATTCAAATCTCCCCGGCTGGTGATGCCGATCTCCAGCCCTCAACACGATCGAAGAAAAATGATGCCGGACTTGCACCTTTGTTGTTAACGGTAGTTGAATTAGTCCGGCAACTGATAGAAGCACAAGTGATTCGTCGGATGGATAGAGCAGAATTAAGCGATGAAGACCTCGATCGCGCGGCTGAAAGCCTCCGCACGTTAGAAGAACAAGTCGTCACGCTCTGCAAAATTTTTGAAATCGATCCGGCTGATTTGAATATTGATTTAGGTGAAATTGGTACATTACTCCCTAAATCTGGTGGCTACTATCCCGGTGAAACTTCTACCAATCCAACCATTTTGGAATTACTCGATCGACTCCTCAATATAGGCATTGTAGTTGAAGGCAACGTGGATTTGGGATTAGCCAACTTGAATCTCATTCACGCCAAATTGCGCTTGGTGTTAACCTCAAAGGCGATTGAATAAAAGATTGATAAAAGATTGATAATTTGGATGAAATGCTCAGCTTTGAGCCGATCGCAAAATTCGGCTAATCTTTTCAGCCAAATTGTTTGCGAACGCTCCTCATTTGAGGGATGAGGAAAGCAGGAAGACTGCTTCAAGGTTAAACAGGTGAGAACCCATCGGGGCAGCCTAGCCCTTGCCCGTCTGCTGTAACGGGAAGATCGCCAGGTTCCGTAATAGCGGTTTCTTCATCAGACTCACACACCAGCGCCTCCGTTGGAGCCGATGGAACAGAAATAAACCCGTCAACCCAAACAGCACCAATGTAGGTTTTGAGATCGGGTTCGTTGGGGACAGCCACTTGCACGGTTCCAAGAGATGAATCTTGTCGAGGGGAGATGAGATACGAGTAGGCATCGGTTTCAGTAGGAACATCCGTTTGCAACTCTTGCAGGTCAAGACTGAAGCTGGGATTTTCAGATCGGTAGTCTTGCTGTGCCCTGTTCAAAGATTCAATGTTATCGATCGCTTCAGCTTGCTTGGCTTCTGGGCTTTGTCCAAAAAGGGAAGGAAGAGCGGCAGCAATGACTATTAAAACTCCTACAGCGGCAAGACATCCACAGCCGATCGCCAAAGGTTTGAACTGAGAGGGGCGATCGGTTTCATGAGATGGGGCAGGCGTATAGCCAGGGGGAGCATACGGCGAGGGAGATGGCGGGTAGCTCGGAGAGCCAGGTTGATAAGGTGAGTAACCGTGAGGCGTGGGTTGGGGGGGCACATAGCCACCGTGAGGCGTGGGTTGAGGGGTCGGCGGATAACTACCCGGAGTCGGTTGGTGAGGAGAGTAGCCGCCCGGAGTCGGTTGGTGAGGAGAGTAGCCAGGAGGGGTCGGTTGAGGGGTCGGCTGAGGCGTTGGGTAACGCGGAGTGGCAGGCGGCGAGTAAGCTCCTGGCGCACTAACCTCTGTTGTCGGATATCCACTGGAAGCGGGTTGATGAGGGGAAGGAGATGACTGAGGGTTAATGGCATGTTGTAGAGCTTGAAGCGCCTCTGTCGCGGTTTGATAGCGATCTTTGAAGTGATAACGAGTCATTTTGGTTAACACCTCAACCAGCACAGGGCTAACATTCACGAGGTGTTGCCAGATCAGTTCTCCAGTGCCTAAATCTTCCTGTAGCTGGTCGGGATAGAGTCCAGTGAGGGCTTGGATACCAATCATCCCTAGTGCATAGATATCACTGTTTGGACGAGGTTTGCCTTGTCCCTGCTCAGTGGGCATATAGCCTGGAGTGCCGATCGCCACAGTTGCGCTCACATGACCCTGTCCAGACGATGCCATTTGGGTACGGACTTGTTTCACTGCACCGAAATCCACCAATACTAGCCGATTGTCAGCATTGCGGCGAATAATGTTATCCGGCTTGATATCTCGGTGAATCACACCCTGGCTATGAACAAAGACCAGAATGCTCAATACCTCTCGGAGCATTTGAGCGACCTGCGCTTCTGCCAATCGTTGTCCGAGCGGCAATTCATGGGTAAGGGTTCGTCCTTCAATGAATTCTTGGACAAGGTAAAATTCCTGTCCTTGTTCAAAAAATGCCAGTAGACGAGGAATTTGATCGTGATTTCCCAATCGTTCAAGCGTTTCAGCCTCACTCTGAAACAACCGTCTTGCTGTTTGCAAAAAGAGAGGATCGCTGGTAGCAGGTTTCAGGTGCTTGACAACACAAGTGGGGCTACCCGGACGGCGAGTATCTTGGGCAATATAGGTTTGCCCGAATCCTCCAGCCCCCAGAACCCGAATCACTTGATATCGTCCATCTAATAGCTGACCAATCATGTAAGCTTCTCCCTGCTCCTAGCATCAAAATAACTGGGGCTAATGGTCTGCATGGATCGAGTATAGCTTTACCGATCGATGCACACGTACTGCTACGCAAAGCCAACTATCCGGTTCCGGAAAGATCAGGTAACTTTACCTAAAGATTTGAATAGTTAAGATTTAATTAGGAATCTTCGATCACCTTGAAAAAACTAACTTGACCGGGTTTCAAGTGACAAGCAGGAGACAATCGGCTGACCAGAGGATAATATTATCGACTGAGTGACGGCATAATGAACATAGATGAATGCGATCGCGACGAACTAAATTACGCTTCTTGTCAATCATTAATTCAAAATTAAAAATTCAAGCCGGGGTTCAGTTCCCAATGTTAAGTTTTGTATTTTGAATTCTCTCAAGTAAGCGGTACCATCCATTACCAAAGATACTCCCCTTTCTACTCCTGAATTGGTGGAGCGAGTGATGAATACGTTTAGGAAGTATGGTCTAAAAGTGCAGTAGGAAATGGCGTTTCGACCGAAACACTGGTGGCTTTGGGCAATGCCAACGCTTATTCTTTCCACAGGAATTAGCGTTTGGGCAGTGAGAGATTTATTGGGATTGCCAACCCTACCTCGCTGTTGGACTGTTTCTGCTTCTAACGATTCGCCGTCTGTTCAGTTGTATTGCGCTGAAATTGCGGCAGGTCGGCGGACGACCGAAGATTGGCGGCAGGCAATCCGTTTGGCAAATGCAGTTCCTCATGAGAATTCTTTGCGAACCAAAAGCGATCGCCTGATTAAGCAATGGACAGAGGAAATCTTGCGCTTGGGAGAAGCGGAATTTCAGCAGGGCGACTTGAAGAAAGCTCTCGAAATGGCTGACAAGATTCCATTGACCATGAGCAATCGATCGTTGGTGAACGATCGCACTGGACAATGGCAATCTACCTGGGACAAAGCTGAAGCTATCTATGAGGAGGTTGAGCAGGAGATCGACCAGAAGAATTGGTACGATGCGCTCATAGAAGCAAAGCAACTTCTCACGTTGGGCAATCGCTTCTGGGAAACGACTAAATATCAAGAGTTGATGCAGGTGCTACAAAACACCAGAGAAGCGGATGCAATGTATGCTGAGCGGAAAGCTAAGCAGCAAACCCGAAACGCCAGTAACCGTCGTGATCCCGTCACCGATCGGCTATCTCGATGGCAAGACGAACAAAGACAAGAAGCGACAGAACACTTGCAAAAAGCGAAAACATTAGCCCAATCGGGTGATATGCAAGGGCTGAGAGCCGCGATCGATGAGGCGGAACAAGTCTTTTATGGGACACCAAGCTATGAAGAGGCACAAGCCGCGATCGACAATTGGCGCAATCAGATTGAAATTCTCGAAGATCGACCGTATCTCGATCGAGCCGTGACACTTGCCAATCAGGATGATATCGAATCTCTGAGGGCAGCGATCGACGAAGCCAGCCAAATTTCTTGGGGGCGATCGCTCTACGAGGAAGCGCATTCCCAAATCGAACAGTGGCGCGATCGAGTCAGCGAGTTACAGGTTCAACAGCAAACCGAACAACTAGAGAGCTTGCCACCCGAAGAACGCCCGATCGAGCCGAGTCCGCTTGACTCAACGGCGGTGCCTATGCCAGAGGCGATCGAAACCCTAGAGGAAAATCCTGAGCCGAGTGCAAGTCCCACTCGCTCTCCCTAATCAAACTGTGTATACACAAGTCTGGGGAGTGCGTATCAAAACTTGAAATGAGCGATATCAAACTGTGAAATCGTTTTATAACAAAGATATAGGTTGTTGACTAATAGTATTCCAACCTGAATCAACCTAAAAGGTGAAGTAAATTCTGGAGTTTCGATTTAATTTGAAGGTATGCATTGATTTGATATGAATTGTAAATGTAGCAGAGGACTTAGCTCTTTGGGCAGTGCTCAAGTCATGAACCATTTGAGGCTGCTGTAGTTCTTAAAAATGCATTTCTGGATGGAGGCTCGGACTAAAACTGGGAATTCTATGAAGGTAAAAACACTTTCAGAAAATAAACCTCTCGTGCTGTAACTAACAGAAACTCAGAATCTTGATTTCAAGCCGATCGATCGCAGTGGCATTGCAACACTACACGGAGGAATGATAATGAGACTCCCGACCTTAGCGACTTTAACCGCCAGTTTAACGCTTCTGCCTATAGTGTTATTGGCGAATCCAGTAAACGCGGAAAATCCTGATCATGTGCAGCAATTATTAGAAACGAGAGCTTGCGCTGGATGCGATCTATCTGGTGCAGATTTAAGCGGTGCCCATTTGATCGGCGTAGATTTGCGAAATGCCGATCTAAGGGGTGCAACTCTGATTGAAACCAATCTGGAAGGGGCAGACCTGACAGGTGCCAATCTGGAAGGGGCGAACTTGACAGATGCTTTTTTGACGAATGCTAGCCTGAATGACGCGAACCTCGACGGAATCAATTTGACCCGTGCCCGAATTTATTTTGCGGATGTATCGGGAGCCTCAATGGATGGAATCAATTTGACGGATGCTGAAATCTATGGTACTGGAATCAGCGTTGGCGGAGAGTAAGCCTAAATTACTAGAGAGTCAGCTTCCTAAAATTGCAACTTGAATGCATCTGAGCTACGCGAGTTAGCTTATGACAAAGCGCTTTGCTCTGTGCCATCCTTCAGTTGGGCGATCGCCATCTCCCCAATCACAAGATGAAGTGGTTGCAGATTGCCGATTTGGGCTATGATTCTGGCATGGTGATCACAAGCTCTCATCCGAGTGCTTGACACCAATTAATTTATTGCCCACTCTCTAACTTCATAACTGGAGTGATATTGCTCCATGCAAGATCGGTATACCGCTCCGCGTGACTCTCGCGATAGTTCTCTGATTCGCAGTGCTCCTTTTTTTAAGGATTTGCCTGATGCTGCCATCGAAAAAGCAACTGCCCATGTTGTAATCCGCAATCACCCCCCTAATCAGGTGATTTTGCTGGAGAATGACTGGGGATCGTCAGTTTATTTCATTTTGGAAGGGTGGGTCAAAATTCGGACGTATAACTTAGATGGTAAAGAAGTTACGCTCAACATTCTGGGTAAAGGAGAGCTATTTGGGGAAATGGCTCCTCTGGATGAGGTGCCCCGTTCGACAGATGTGATTACGCTTGTGCCGACAATAATCGGTAATATGCCAGCCCAAGACTTCGTGCAGTTGCTGAACAGCGAACCACAGTCCGGTATCCGGCTAGCACAACTGATGGCACGACGCTTACGCCAAGTCAACCGTCGCCTACGTCTACGAGAGTCTGATAGCGTTTCACGAGTCGCTGATATCCTTCTGTTTCTGGCAGATGGACAAGGCAAACTCGCTGAACAGGGGATTGAAATTCCTAACTTACCCCATCGGGAACTCAGTAGCTTAAGCGGTTTAGCACGAGAAACCGTCACTAGAGTCTTAAGCAAATTGGAGAAGAAGGGATTGATTCAACGCGATCGCGAAATCCTTTGCATTCCCAATCTAGATGCCTTAGAACGAATGCTGGTCTAGGGTTGGAAATTGGGGATGATTCGTAATCAGCGATTCCACCACTCCGTTCCCTCATCCCCATCACTTTATCCTCGCGTGATCATGGATCGCGATCGCATTCATGCCCTCAACTGTCACCGTTACTTGTCCGGTTTCATTGACTGTAATTCTGTGCTCAGCAGGACAATTTTTGCTATCAATGGAAAAATCAGTGATGACATTACAATAAACGCCAACAGGGAGACTGGTTTGGAAGGTATGGCTGAGGGAAGTTTCGTCTCGGTTAATCACAACAAATCCCTGATCGCCCCGACCAAATGCGATTTGGTTGTTGCCATTGCTCCACCAATGAGTCACCGGAGCGTCGGGGGAGATGGCATTGCGGAAGCTGACCATTTTGGCGATCGTTAAATGTCGATGCTCACAGACCCATCCCTCGGAGTGAGGTGCTTGCTCAACAAGACAGTTGGCTTGACCGTTCGTGTAGATGCTCTGAGTTCTGCCTTGAGCATCGGCGGGTGGACCTTGATTGGCATCGGAAAAGGCATAGCTAGACATGACTTGGGGAGTCCCGTAAGAGTATGCCAGCATAAAGACATTGGCGAGGTCGTAGAGTCTACCGTTTTTGTAGGTGAGATAGGTGCCACCGCCGCCATGTCCACGTTGCTTGTCATGATTGTCAATGAAGACGATCGCCTTCTCGTTAGGCGCTAAATCCTCACGATCGTCCAAGTTTTCTAGCTGCGATACGGTTTGCCCGTTCAGACCTAAAAATGCCTCGCCAACGATTCTGCCATATTGAGTTTCAAGCACTAAACCATTTGGGTAATATTCGCTTTTACGCACGGCTTCGTTACCCGGATCAATCACTTCTTGATAGATGTAAGGATCAGGCTCAACGGCATCATTCACCCGCTTAAGAATGGCGGCTAGATCCTGCGTGTGGATATGTTTAGCCGCATCAATCCGAAATCCGGTTACACCCAAGTGAACGAGATCAATTAAATAATTGGCAATGCGATCGCGCACTCGATCGGAACGAGTGTTCAAATCGGGTAAACCAAACAGTTCACATTTGGTGACTTCGGTATGATTTTGGTAATCAGTAATATCTTTGCGGCAGGGATGGAAGTCAGAAGGCTCATACAGACCGGGATAGCGATATTCGGTGAAGGACGTTCCGGCACTGCCAACTCCGTCTGGCTGAGCAGTCATATGATTAATCACGGCATCTGCATAGACGCGCACTCCAGCAGCATGACAACGGGCAACCATATCGGCAAATTGGGCACGATCGCCACTACGACTGTCAATTTTGTAGCTCACGGGTTGGTAGCGTTGCCACCAGGGATAGTTCCGATCGGGTAGCACCGCATGTTCCATTGCCGGTGAAAGCTGGATTGCGCCATATCCTGCCGCTCCTAAAAACGTTTCACATTCTTGTGCCACATCGTCCCATTTCCACTCAAACAAATGCACGAATACCAAACGTGGCACTTCAGATTGAGATACTGGAGTGGATGAATCAGAGGTAAACTTTCTGGAGAGGGCGATCGTTGGCAGCAGCAGCAGCACAATGACGATCGTTCCGTACAGCAGATTTTTTCGCATAACCACCGCGCTGAGCGAACAAAAACACATGAGGGGTTTTACCCTCTCACCATACCCGATCGAACAACCAGATTGTTAAGCATTCATGGATTGCTGAAGCGTCCAAAGTTTGATGGTTTTATCTTTACTGGCAGTGGCAATGATGTTGCCGTTTGAAGCGATCGTGACATTATTCACTGAATCAGTATGACCTGCTAACACAGCGATTTCGTTGCCCGTACTCACCTGCCACACTTTGACGGTCTTATCCCAACTGCTACTGAGCAAAACGTCTCCATCGGGAGAAAAGGTCAGTGCAGAAACCGACCAAGGATGACCAGAGAAGATCTGAATGCATTGCCAGGACGAGACATCCCACAGGCGAATGGTTCGGTCTTCACCGCCACTAGCCAAGAGTCTACCATCAGGACTAAAGGCGATCGCTCTTACCGCCGCCGTATGTGCAACGATTGTCTGGATTAATTCAAAGGTGTTTAAATTCCAGATTCGCACGGTTGAATCAGAACTGGCACTAGCTAAGGTTTTCTGGTGTTCTGTGTCGCAGCATGGGCTGAGGGCGATCGCGTTTACAGCTAGCGTATGTCCAGAAAGCGTTTTGACTAATTCTCTTGTTTCAAAATTCCACAGTTTTATGGTTTTATCTGAGCTTCCACTTGCAAGAATCTGTCCATTTAAACTGAATGCTAAAGCATTGACATGATGCGTGTGACCTGCAAGAGTTTGAATTTCTCGTCGTTCTTGCAAATCCCAAAGTTTGATCGTGCGATCGCTGCTTCCACTGGCTAAGATAGTTTGATTTTGAGGATAAAAGGCGATCGTTTTCACAAACTGAGCATGACCTTTTAGTGTGAAACTCTCTTTTTGAGTTTGTATATCCCAGATGCGAATGGTTTTATCATCACTAGCACTGGCAAGAGTTGAATGATCAGGCGCAATCATTACAACATTCACGCTTGCGAACAATCCATGATGTCCAATTAGCGTTGCAGAGCATTCCCATCGGAGTGAAGATTTAGGAGTAGGAACGGTAATTTTTTTGCCTCTAACGGTTTGGATTTCTGCGATCGCCATTTCAGCCGAAGGAAATCGTTTGTTGAGATCGGGTTCAATTAAGCGATCGAGAAGCTGAGCGAGACGGTGATGTTCGCGATCGGGGGAAGAATTACCCGAATCAGATATCCAATAATTTCGCCACACCCATTCATGACTCGCAAAGTCGAATAGATCAAAGGGAGGAATCCCAGTTAATAAGTGAATGCAAATTACGCCTAAACTGTAGAGATCACTAGCGAAAACAGCCTTTCCTTTAACTTGTTCAGGGGCAGCAAATTCAGGGCTGCCGATCGTTAGCTCAGGCTGAACCAATGCCATCTCTGTCACAAGTTTTGATGCACTAAAATCAACGAGGACGAGGGGGTAATCAGTGATTTGTCTACTATGATTAGGGGTTGTCTGATGATTGAGAATAACATTCTCAGGCTTGATGTCATGATGAATAATATTATGCGAATGAATCAGGTTGAGGACAGGGAGTAAACTCTCTAAAATGTACCAAATATCTGTTGCAGTGAATCTATCTTGCTCAGCCAAAACAGTCGCTAAATTTTCACCTTCAATGTATGTTTGAATCAAATAAAAATAACTATCTTGCTCAAAGCTATTCAGTAATGTGGGAATTTGAGAACGATCGCTTAATTGTTTCAACTGTTGAATGTCTTGCTGAAAGAGAGAGATGATTGGCTGTAAATCAGGCAAGCTGAAATAATCTGTTCGCAATTGCTTGATCACGCAGGAAGTTGAAGGAGATTGCGCGTGATCGATCGCTAAAAACGTCCTGCTGACCCCTCCCTGTCCCAGTAATCTCACTGCTTGATAGCGTTCTTGTAATAACAAACTCGCACCGCAACTCTGACAGAATCCCTTTCCACTAGGATTATGGGGTTCTAAACAGCTAGGATTAAAGCAATAGGAAATTGACTCAGCCAGTCTGTTATTCATTAGCGACTTCTCGACCCGTATATTACTCTTAGTCACTTTCTTCACTTCAACCACCAGTTTATGTATGAAATCGAATATACGCTACAGGCAGTGGAAGATCTAAAATTTTTCAAGAAGTATGAGCAAAAACAGATTTTAGATGGTATTAGTATTCAATTGCGCTATGAACCCACTGTTGAGACTCGTAATCGTAAGCGGATGCGACCTAATCAGATTGCAGATTGGGAATTACGACTTGGCAAGTTTCGGATCTTCTACAATATAGATGAACAAGTCTTGATTGTAGAGATCCAACGTATCGGTGAAAAGCGAGGAAGCGATTTTTTCTTTCACGACGAACAGGAGGATATGAGATGATGACTTGGAATTATCGTGTTTTTCTAGAAGTAGATGGCAGTTACGTTATCCGTGAAGTCTTTTATGCAGAGGATGGATCAATTCTTGGATGTACAGAAAACGCCATTGAACCTTATGGGCAATCGCTAGAAGAACTTGCTAAAGATATTGAGTGGTTTAAGGAGGCATTGACATTCCCTATTCTGAAATTATCTGATATTCCTACTCCTACGAAAATAAGAAGCGATCGATCGCATAACAACACTATCTCTCATCAACAATTGATGGTTGAACTCTGTTTAGAGCATCCCTCCAAATCAAGTTGATTGCAAGTATCATCCAAGTATCATCATTGTTATACCAATTCTTTTTAAGGTTGCACAGAACAAATGGGGGTCAAGGGGGCTTCGCCCCCTTGTGGGGACGGAGTTCCCACGCCCCCTCTTTCTAGGCAGGTTCATAGAAAATTGGTATTACCAGATTTTAGTGGATGCGCCAGACGATCGCCAACGCACCCCCCCAATTCACACTCTACGCTCGCTTCAATTACGATTCCTCTTCCGGTTGACTAGTAGCCATCAAAGACTGATTGCCGTTGCCAATCTTGGTATGCATTTCTTTGGTTTGATTCCACAGCATCATTCCCATTAAGCCATCAATTAAGCCAGAACCGTTGCTGTTCCCGCTAACGGCAACATCGGGAACAACACGAACATTGCGATCGCCAACCACCTGCATCAGTTGCAAAGCCGTATATGCTTGAGGACCCAGTGCAGTCACACCGGCTTGATAGGCATCGGCTTTGGCTTGACCTGTGACGCGAATGGATTCAGCTTCCCCATTCGCTTGCTTCACCTGAGCCGTCGCATGGAGTTCAGCGATCTTCACACCTTGTTCAGCCGTAACCACTTCCTTCTGAATGTCAGCTAGTGCGGTTTCGCGCACAAGTTCCTGTCGTTGCGTTTGAGCAACGCGCTGGACTTCGTAAGTTTTCTGCTGTTCTTCAGCGATCTTGCGATCGGTCAGGGTTTGCATCAGTTCAGGTGGCGGTGAAATCCGACCGATGAGCGTATCAACGGCTTGCACATCATAGGCACGAAGGGCACACCGGACATGCTCAGCCGCTTCTGCTTGTCGTTCGCTTCGCGCTGTCAGGAAATCCAGAATCGTGTATTCTTGAGCCGAGTTGCGGAAGTAGTTACCGACGATCGGACGCAACACCTGATCAACCAAATTCTGCATGGAGCCGAGCCGAGAGATCACCTTTGGTGCATCCAATGCACCGACATGAATAATTTGAAAGACTTCCAATTCAAATGTGAACCCATCAAACGAAAGCAGTCTCAAGGCATCAAGCTTGGAATCATACCCATGTTCACCACTGAAGCGAGACGTGAAATTGAGGACGATATTGGTTGTGGGCACCAGTTCCACTTTCATGATGTGGGTGTTGAGCGGATGCCGACCGGGATACAACGGCTCAATCCAAACGCCCTTATCCCCCTTGCTCACCAAATTGCCGTGAGTGAATGATTCTCCACTGATATCTTCGTGCGACTGTCCAACATAAGAGATCACAACGCCAACATAGCCGATCGGCACTTCAGTCATCAGCACTTGTTCCACCTGCACAAACCAGGGGTTAAGGTTCCAAGATCCAGAAAGAATCACTTGTTCTTGTAGACCCCGACGTCCACCGCCACCTATGAATGTCTGGGGTTTCTGAAAGTTGTCATGATCGGGAGTAATAGGTCCAGCAATTTCGCCTTCTTCGATCGGCATCCCATCCAGCGTCGTGACAATCCCAACTTTGTCTTGCCTAACAGCGTAAACCTTCAGGCGAGCGGGGTCCATTCCATGTTTTGCGGCAGTTGCCGTTGAAATCACTTCAAACAAAGCGGTATTGATGCGATAGGTTCCTGCTGTGAGAATGGCTAACTGTTGACCTCTTTCGCCGCCATTGGTGAGAAACTGACGAGCATCCTGAAAATCTTCGGATTCAACAACTTTACCGAGGATGCGATCGGGTGGAATCGCCCGGCCATCGCTAGCAACCACCAACCCAATTTCACCTTGCGAAATCATCACCACTAGTTCTTTCCGCACAGCATATTGCCACGGGAAATAGCCAAAATGCCAGCCAGGAGACAGCGTATCGGCTTGTAGACCTGCTTCCCCGTTCAAGGCGATCAACTGTCCCGCAGGCAAGCTTTTCGAGGAAAATTTCTTAGTGACAATTCCAACTTCCCGTTCGCCAATCACAATCAATCCCATAATCCAGCCAATCTGCGGCAGGAAAATAAGCAGCAAAATGATTCCTCCGATCGGATAGATCCAGATTGGTAAACTAAACCCGCCCAGTTGCATCAGTTGTTGATCGTGCAGTTGCGGTTGTTGCAAACTAACTTGGGATTCTGGCGATCGAGGGTGTAGTGAGTTAGCCTGAGCGGGGGGTTGAGTAATTGTCCCAGTTGTAATGACGGTGGTTAGTAAGGACGCAGCGAACGGTAAGCCCTGGCGACGAAAATTAAATTTAACCATCATTTTCTCCTAGTGTTGGTGTTCATGGTTTCCCAATTAACCATTGAACGATTGTGTTGTGTTCGATCGAGTACTTTGAAAGGATTGACGGTTCCACTCTCACATCAACTCACCCAACCATTGATTCAGTTTTGCGTTCAGTTTTGTATTCAATTTTACGTTCACACTTGCGTGACAGTAAAAAATAGTTACACTACTTAAGTTGATCGGTTCGATTCATTCGTGAGTGCAATGAAATGATATTCGTGAAGGGGTGACAAGTGCGGTAAATCGATGAATGCGATCGAGTTCATTCGGAAGGTGAGTATGCTTATCATAACCTTTGCCATTGACAACAGCACCAATTTGTTGTCTAGACATCCTGTTGTTGAATCGACTTATCAGGCGATGGGCTAATCACTCGGCTGTGCTAACTCTGCTGTAGGAATGGCGAGAAGAAAAAATTCCTCATAGTACAGTGTTAGGATACTTCACATCGGAACGATCGAATTCCGAAAAAGAACTCTAAAAAAAACCTAAAAATGGCGTTAGCAGGCGATCGCCTTTTCTCAACGTAGCGATCGTCCATAACGAAAGGCTATAGACCTAAACTATCTCGCCCGTAATTTTTATGGAGATATGCTTTTGAGGCAAGTTTGGAAAACTCAGCCAAAATTGTTTTAACCAAACCGCCCACTGACGTAATCCTGAGTTGATTCCTGCTTCGGACTTTCAAAGATCATTTCAGTCAGTCCATATTCTACTAAAAACCCCGATCGCTCTCCCGTTTCCATGTGTTGTGCGTTGAAGAATGCCGTGAAATCGGAGGTTCGGGCAGCTTGTTGCATATTGTGTGTCACGATGATGATCGTGTAGCGCTCTTTCAAATGGGACATTAATTCCTCGATGCGCTGTGTAGAAATGGGGTCAAGCGCGGAGCAAGGTTCATCCATCAGCAACACTTCAGGTTCGATCGCCAATGCCCGTGCAATGCAGAGTCGCTGCTGTTGACCTCCAGACAAAGATAGTCCGCTTTGCTTGAGTTTGTCTTTGACCTCATCCCAAAGGGCGGCATCTCGCAGCGATCGCTCTACTAATTCATCAATGTTGCCCTGGTAGCCATTAATCCGTGCGCCATAGGCGATGTTTTCATAGATTGATTTAGGGAAGGGATTCGGCTTTTGAAATACCATGCCAATCCGACGGCGAACATCAACGGGATCAACGTTTGGATCATACAAATTCATCCCATGAAACAGAATTCTCCCTTCCACTCGCGCTCCGGTGACGAAATCATTCAAACGATTAAAACATCGCAGCAATGTGCTTTTACCGCAGCCAGATGGACCAATAAACGCCGTAATTTTCTGCTGTGGAATACTTAAATAAACATCCCGCAGTGCCAGGAATGAGCCATAGTAAACTGAAAGATCTTCGACTTGCAAGATATCGGTATGCACGACAGCAGAAAGTTCAGATTGCATGAGAGACAAACCCCTTCGGTCAAGTTAGTATCTAGTTTGCTGGAACCGATTTCGCAAATAAATTGCGGTAGCATTCATCAGTAGCAGGACGATCATCAGCACAATGATGCCAGCCGCTGCTGCATTGTGGAATTCAGGCTGAGGACGAGATACCCAGTTGTAAACCTGAATTGGGAGAACAGTAAAGGACGAGTGCAGTCCGTCTATGATTTGAATCTGCGGCACTCCATTCTCCGAAATTGTGATGAAGGGCGGTAAAAAAGCGATAAACGTCAATGCCCCAATTGTGATCAAGGGTGCAGCCTGCCCGATCGCTCTTGACAAGGCTAAAATCACACCTGTAAAGACACCTGGAGAGGCGATCGGCAACACATGATCGCGCACTACCTGCCAACGGGTCGTTCCAATGGCATACCCTGCCTGACGGATACTATCAGGAACGGCTCTCAAGGCTTCCCGAGTTGCTACAATTACAACGGGCAGCACCAACAACGCCAGGGTCAAACCACCCGATAGAATACTCCGCCCTCCCGTGATTGGTTCCATCAGTCGGACGAAGACTTGCAGCGCCAGTAGACCATAGATGATGGTGGGAACGGCAGCTAGATTGCCAATGTTCACCTCAATTATTTTGGCTAAAAGGGATTCAGTCGCAAATTCCTCCAAAAAAATTCCCGCTCCCACCCCAATCGGAATTGAAATTAACATCGTCAGCACAAGAACCCAAAGTGTCCCGATTAAGGGAGAGAGGATACCTGCCCGCAGAGGTCGTCGGGATGGAAAACTGGTGAGAAAGTCTGGAAAATTCAGAGCCAACCGGGGTAGCCCATCCCTAAACACATCAAACAGCAGCAACAGCAGCACGAGAAGTCCAAGCAGGGTGGCAATTAGGGCAACCGTTGCATAAACCCGATCGAACTGGTAGCGCCTTTTTAAGGCAGGTTTATATCGAGGGGGTTGCCCCTCTTCAGGGGGCAGTGGGTTTGAATCGATCATCGTCATTCGTATTTTTCCCGGAAGCGGTTCACAAACCAGAAGCTAAAGATATTCAACACCAAGGTGATCCCAAATAGCGTCATCCCAACTGCAAAAATAGTCTTAAATTCGAGCGATTGAGTGGGAGCATCACCTTGGCTGACTTGCACGATAAAGGCGGTCATCGTCTGCACGGATGAGCGTGGATCAAGGGTAAGACGTGGGTTTTGTCCAGCCGCGATCGTGACAATTAACGTCTCACCTACTGCCCGCGCCACACCCAGAACGCAGGATGCCACAATTCCAGACAGTGCTGCTGGAATGACAACGTTTTGAACCGTTTCCCATCGCATCGCACCGAGAGCATACGACCCCTGCCGCAAATTTTGAGGGACGGCATAGATCGCATCCTCACTTAACGAAGCGATCGTGGGCAAGATAGCAATTCCCAGGATCAATCCTGCACTCAGAGCATTGAAGGTCTGTAGACCGGGTATGAGGGGCTGAAGCAGGGGAGTGATAAACAGGAGCGCAAAGTAGCCATAAACCACGGACGGGATTCCTGCCAAAATTTCTAAAGCAGGTTTCAGCCAGCGACGAACTCTAAAAGAAGCATACTCACTCAGGTAGATCGCTGCCATTAAGCCCAAGGGCATAGCGACCAACAAGGCGATCGCTGACGTGAGAAACGTCCCGCAAATTAAAACGATAACGCCGTACTGGGGATTAGTGAACAGAGGCGTCCATTGGGTATCGGTCAAGAAGCGCCACATAGGAACTTCTCTAAAGAACTCGATCGTCTCAAAGATCAGCGAGAAAATGATACCGGCAGTAGTAGCGATCGAAATTAAGGCGAACATCCCAAACACTATTTTCACAATCCATTCAGACCAACGGCTGAGCGATCGCTTCGGTCGCCACAACCCCGAATCAGCCACCTGCTTGGATGAAACAACAGAATCACGCATATCAGTCAATTTCAGGCGGGATCAATAGGCAAACTAATCCTACCAAGCCAATCAAACTAAATTAGCACTGGAGATGGCTCAGACGGAATGAAGGAGTGCTAGGAAAACACTTCCATACACTCCAACATTCTGAAATTCTCGCATTCTAACGTTAAGCAAAGACTAGGAACGGAGCATAGAACCTGAAAATGACATCCCTAGAAGCTTCCAAGTCCATATGCTCCTAGTAGAAAATTACTCCTGCTCCAGCAGGTCTTCCAGACTAACTCCAACCGCAGAACCCCCTTCAAACACGGTTCCTGTCTTATTTTCCTGGAAACGAGCTAGTGCCTTATCATAGATGGGATCGGAGAGCGGCACATACCCTGTACTCTCAATCAGTTGCTTGTTGGCTTCGTCCATGTAGAACTCAACAAAGGCTTTGACTTCCGGACGCTCCGCCGCTTTAGTGCTGACATAAATAAATAAAGGGCGAGCCAGAGGTTGATAGGTGTTGTCTAACACGGTTTCGGCACTCGGAGTCACACAACCCTCACCATTGGCACTATCTCCGTCATCAATGCCGACCAACTTCACTCGGTCTTGGTTCTGCTCATAGTAGGCATACCCAAAGTAGCCAATTGCACCTCGATCGCCAGCAACACCCTGCACTAGCACGTTGTCATCCTCACTGGCAGTGTAGTCGCCTCGACTCTCTCCCTCTTCGCCACTGATGGCATCTGTGAAGTAATCGAACGTTCCCGAATCGGTTCCGGGTCCATAGAGAGCAAGCGGAACATCTGGGAAATCAGGACGGACTTGATTCCAATTGGTGATTTGACCTTGGGCGGCAGGTTCCCAAATTCTCTTCAGTTCCTCTGTCGTGAGGCATTGTGCCCAATCATTCTGAGGGTGAACAACCACTGATAGCGCATCGAATGCAACAGGAAGCTCAATAAACTCAATTCCCTTAGATTCACAGGCTTCAATTTCATCTTGCTCGATCGGACGAGAGGCATTGGAGATATCGGTTTCACCGTTGCAGAACTTCTCAAAACCACCCCCTGTTCCTGATGTCCCGACCGTAACTTGAACACCTGAATTTGCCCTCTGGAACTCTTCGCTGACCGCTTCGCTGATTGGGAAAACAGTACTAGAACCATCAAGGGCAATCTGACCGCTCACTCCAGTACCATCGTCAGCAGCCGTGGGAGATTCGGCTGGAGATTCCCTATCCGTTGCCGCAGGACTTTCTCCCTCCGCCGGAGATTCCGCCGTTGTAGTGGTTGGACCACCGCAAGCCGCCAGGCTGAGTGTCAGGGCTGCGAGAGTGGCAAGGAGGGCAGGTTGCTTGAAATGAAGATTTAAAGCCATAGGATTTAACGACTAATGTGTAGATTCAAGTGACCATCTCTTTAGCCGTCAGCGTAGCATTCAAATTCAAAGAAAAATTTAACAAAGTAAAGAAGAAATTAAAAAATACGCAAAACGTATATTTCTTTACAATCTCTCTGAAAAGAGTTTTGACGAGATTGAAACGTGGGGCGGCGCTGAGGTTAGGGATGTTTGGGGTAGGGGCATTCCTGGCGGGTGCCAGAAATCTTCCAGGGGTAAGCACAAGACCTGCCCCTACCAAGGTCTCGATCGCGCAATCTGCCAACTCAGGAGCATAACGGGAAGAATGCCAACGATCACGATCGCCAATGCGGGAGCCGCCGCTTCTGCGAGTCGTTCATCTGAGGCTAATTGGTAGACCTGAACGGCAAGCGTGTCAAAGTTAAAGGGGCGGACAATCAAGGTGGCTGGGAGTTCCTTCATTACGTCTACGAATATCAAAATCATAGCTGTGAATAGTCCTCCACTCATAAGCGGAGCATGAATTCGCAGGAGCGTACTGCTAGACGTGTGACCGAGCGATCGGGCGGCATCATCTAAACTGGGCTTAATTCGGGTCAGGCTAGATTCAACTGTGCTAAATGAGATAGCCAGAAAGCGGACAAGATAGGCAAACACGAGGGCGGCGATCGTCCCGCTGAAGAGCAATCCTGTTGAGATGTCGAAGGTGGATCGCATCCAAGCATCGATCGTGTTATCGAGATTGCCGATTGGAATCAGAATGCCAACCGCGATGACTGAGCCAGGAATGGCATAGCCCATTGAGGCAATTCGGACGGCAGTATTCATGCCCAGGTTTGCATGGAGCCGGAGTCCATATGCCAGAATCAGCGCAAGAATGACACCGATCGTCGCTGTTAAAGTCGCAACGCATAGACTGTTTCCTGCGAGTTGCCAGAATCGTTGACTGAAATTCTCAGTGAGATTAGCAAATGCCATCTTGAGCAGGATGGAGGCAGGGAGCAAAAAGCCGAGGGCGATCGGCAGGAAACACACTATCCACGCCAGTATCATTCGCCAGCCGCGCAATGGATACGGAGAAAGCCGTTGGTAGCGGCTTGGGCTTTGATAGTATTTTGCTTGTCGTCGTGACCCTTGTTCTAGCAGCAGTAATACCAGGATAAAAACAAGGAGCAGGGCGGATAGTTGAGAGGCAGCAATCCGTTCGCCCATACCAAACCAGGTTCGGTAGATGCCGACTGTAAATGTATCTATTGCGAAGTATTGGACAGTGCCAAAGTCGTTCAGCGTTTCCATTAGCACGAGGGCTACTCCTGCGGCGATCGCGGGACGGGCTAGCGGTAAAGCGATCCTGAAGAAACTGCGCCACGCTCCGCAACCGAGCGATCGACTGGCTTCCAAGGTGCAAATGGATTGTTCTAAGAACGCAACTCGCGTCAGCAAGTAAACGTAGGGATAGGCAACCAGACTAAACATGGCGATTGCCCCAATGAGCGATCGAATCGGCGGAAACCAATAGTCTTCGGCTCCGCTCCAGCCAAACAGCGATCGTAGGGCAAATTGCACAGGACCATAGTAATCTAACAATTCTGTGTAGACATATCCAAGCAGATATGCTGGAACCGCCAGAGGAAGCAACAATGCCCATTCAAATATCCGACTTCCTGGAAAGCGGCACATGGTCACAAGCCATGCTGTGCTGACTCCAATCGCTAATACACCAACCCCAACTCCTACCATAAGCCAAAAAGAATTAGCGATATAGCGAGGTAGAACTGTAGAGACAAGATGATTCCAGACATCTCCAGAATCGGCAACGATACTACTGAGAACGACGAGAACCGGAGTGGCAATGAGGAGAGCGATCGCGATGACTCCGATTGTCCAGCCATCTATCCGCAGACCCGGAATGCTTCTTTTTTTTGTAACAGCGTTAGGAAATAATGACACCTTTGACACGCAAACGATGAGCTTAATGAGAATCAATTGCAAGTGATCTTTAAACTATATCGGCTGATGCACCCTTGGAATGTAATTCTTTTAGATTGATACTGAGCAAAATTTTCCACCTGTCAATTTTCTGTTGATTTTGCAATCGGTCGGGACAGACCAACCGCTTTGCCCTGGCTTAGAGGGCAATCATGCAGGGATTGCGCCTGCACCACGTTATCCATCACCAAAAAATTGACAGGTGGAAAATTTTTAGATTCAGAAATCCGATCGCCTTGTCTCTCCGTATTATTCATCAGAACAAACCTAATTCACCGGCTCATGTTGGATTCTGGGATTCATGCCCTACCGATATACAGGTTTGTGCAGCTTGAATCGTCCATCTAACGGGTGATCGGTTGGTTTAGCTTGCAAACATTTTCAGCAGAGACAGGAGACACTTGCATGAAGAGCGAAGATTTTCCCGTGATCCACGTACCGAGCCGTTCTAAAGCGGTTTCGCGTCGGGGAGTGTTGATCGGTGGGGCGATCGCTGGCTTATCTGGAGCGATCGGGTTATCTGCGGTTCGTCCCGCCCGTGCCCAAAGTCCTGAAGATGTAGTGAATGATATTGAAATTTTGAATGGGGCACTCTACTACGAACATCAAGCCATTTGGGCATACCAGACAGCGGCAGGCTTTCTAAGCGATACCGATGTGGGTCGCGCCGTTCTGGGAATTGCAGGACAAAATATGAATGATCACATGGCTCATCGGGATGCGCTCACGGCGGCGGTTCAGAGCTTGGGAGGGACTCCTGCGACGGCAGAAAGCGAGTATGATCTCTCGTCTTACATTGAGCGTGGTGAAGGCAATCTCGATTCTGATGTCAACATCGCCAAGCTTGCCCTTGCCTTAGAGACGGATGCGGCGATCGCCTACACTACTGAGGTTGCTCGTCTCAAAACGCCAGCGTTGATTACCGCAGGTGCCAGTATCGGTACGGCTGAATCTGCCCATGCTACAGCTATTCGTGCTGCCTTTATTGCGCTCGGTGAAGATATCCGCTACGTCCCTGCTTCGTTTGTTAGTGCGGATACCCGCAATGATTGGGTGCTGAAGGTCTAAGTCGGGAAGGATGAGGGATGCAGGATCAAGGATCAAGGATAAAGATAAGCTGTTCCTTCTTCATCTCCCCGTCCCCATCTCCCTATCTCCCATCTCCCCCATCTCCCATTCCTCATGATTTCCAACCCCTATAATTCAATCCTATGGCGGCAAGTTTGGGGATTAGCAGCGATGCTTGCGGCAATTCTGTTTAGCTTGACCGCCTATGGGCTATATCAGCCTAGCATTCTGACAGAGTTGGGCTTTGCAGAGTGGGCAACTGGGTTGAGCATTGCCCAAGGATTGATGGGAGCCGTGTTAGAGCCTGTGGTAGGGGGGCAATCCGATCGAATTCTCCGACGCTTCGGGAGTCGTCTGCCGCAAATTACGATCGGTGTCGCGATCGCAGGGTTGCTGTTTGTTGTGATTTCGTTGCTTCTGGGTGATCTGCCCGTAGGCATTCGCTGGCTGATCCCAGTGCTGATGACGGCATGGGTAATGGCGATGATTGTCTTTCGTGGACCCGTGGTTGCCTTGTTAATGCAGTTTGCGCCGCTTGCTGAACTGCCTCAAGCCAATGCGGTGCTGGTGTTGGTGTTGGGCTTGATGGGCGCGATCGCTCCTCTGTTACGAATTGCGCTAATGCAACTTGGAACCTCACCCACGTTTGTTTTAGGTGCGATCGTCCTTCTATTGGGAGCCTTTACGCTATACAACACAGCCCCATTGCAAGCCGCTTCACCAAGCTATGCCAATGCTTCATCTCAATTGACTCGTGTTGCTCGAATCGGGGTGCTGACTTTTTTAGTTGGTTTGGGAGCAAGCTTACAGGCAAGCTTTTTGTTTGCAGTATTTCCGCCTATTTTGAGTACTTATTTGCCCGGGATCAGTGGAGAAGCGATCGGGTCGATCCTACTGGTGATCTGCGCGTTGTCAGCTAATCCGATCGGACGATTCACGGTCAAGATCGGGGCAATCGGGGCAATGCAAATTGGATTGGGCGCGATCGCACTTCTCATAGGATTGGTGCTATTCAATCAAAATACACTGCTCACGGTTCTGTTGATCTTTGAGCTTGGCGTTGCCCTCGGTCTCGTATTCATCAGTACCATCCCTTATGCGCTTTCAGTCATGCCACCGCATCAGGCAGGCTTAAGCACAGGATTATATTTTGGTGGCAGTGGAGCCGCCGTGACGCTAGGGACGATTTTCATGCAATCGATCGAAGTGACGCCTCTCATTGCCTCTCTCGGAGTGATTGGGGGAGGGCTGATTGCGATCCTTTGTTTGGCGGCTAGTAGGCCCTGGCTAGACTCTTAACTGGCTTCTAACTGGCTTCATTCAATGTGATGAAAGCGGAACGGGTGACTTGAGCATCCAGAACAATCGCCAGTCGATCGCGCTTCAAACTGATTAAGGTGTTGTTGCCTTGTCGAGCTAAGGTTATGTCTGCGAAGCGCACATTAGCAGGCAGTTGTAGACGATCCGATCGAGCATCAAAATCTTGAATAATCGCTTCCCCGTTGCCACGACTGAGGATGAAAATATCTCGACCTTGCCCTCCCCAAAAGCGATTTTTACCGTTCCCTCCATCCAATCGATCGTTGCCCCGTTCGCCTCGCAGTTGATCGTTGCCATTCCCTCCAAACAACTGATCATTGCCATCTCCTCCGACAAGTTGATCGTTTCCGCCTAATCCGCTCAGTCGATCTCTGCCACTGTTGCCACGAATGATGTCGCGGTTGGCGGTGCCACGAATGTCGTCATTGCCCGGCGTGCCGTTAAACGTTTGATTATCCCGATCGTCATTGCCCGCGTCAGGGTTGGGAGTTCCAGGGGTTACATTGTCTGAATTACTACTGTTACTAGGGTTGGAGATGCCATTGTTACCACCTGAGCCAGGATTATTGCTATTCAGTTGAGTGAATGCGGCTTGCAGAGCGCGATCGGCTTGAATCAGTCCGAAGCCAGTGCCTGGATCAAAGCCCGAATCGAAGCCGATCGTGTTGGGATCATCCATGTCAAGAGCCGTTTGCTGCAAGATGCTGTAGATGTCGGCAGGAGTCAAGTTAGGGGCTAGATCGAGCAACAAGGCGGCAACGGCAGCCGCATGAGGAGCGGCGGCTGAAGTCCCGAAGAAGTTTGGGAAGGTATCTGCATCGGCGGTAGTATCAAACCCGAAGAAAGAGGTGTTGGTACCATCTGGAGCGACAATTTCGGGTTTAAGCCGAACATCGGGTGTGGCAAGGCGATTTCCGGCTCGATTGAACAAAATTGGGGTGGTTCCGGCAGCCGAAAAAGGTTCTATGGTTGCTGGATTTGTCCCAAAGGCGGGCGTGTTTGCGAAGAATGCTGCACCAACGGCTTGTGCGCCTCTAGCGTTGGCATGACCATATAATGTGCCACTGGCAGTGTTGAATTCGTTGATGTTCAGATCGCCAAATCCGACATATTTGATCAACCCTGGATTAGCACCTGCAAATTTGCCGATCGCGATATTAAACTCAGTTCCCAGAGAGCCATCATTAACGAAATCGAAGATTTCAACCGGATCATTGCCAACATTTGGATCAGCGCTGCCTGCTAACACTCGTGTTCCAGCCCGATTGAAGAGTAGGATATCTAAATCATTGCTTGAGCCAGTTCCGCCAGCCGAGAAAAAGGGAGAATCCCATTGAAACGAGAGGCTAATCCGGGAACCCACTGGAATGGTGACGCGCTGAAAAATGTCTACTCCAGCACCCGGATCAAAATCGTGTGCTTCTAGCTGAAAATTGTTGAGGGTCAAGATGCGACCACTGGCTCTAAAGGGACTTTCATAGGCTTGGCGACCATTATTTCCAGCCGCCGAGAAGTAGGCGACTCCGTTGCTAACAACCTGATCGATCGCCTGAGCAATAATGCCATCCTGAAAGAAAGGTTCACTCAGATAAATCACATCATCAACCAGGACATCAGCACCCGCCGCCGCCAAATTGATGATATTGTTGGCAAAACTGGCTTGCCCATTAAACGCTGTCGCAAACGATAAATTAGCACCAGGAGCGACATCGCGGATGAGTTGTAGCATTGCCCGTCCTTCATCGCTGCCGCCTGAACCAAACTCTTGCAAAACATTTACGGTAGCGGGGAGATCGCTACTGGCAGTGTCAGCGGTCGCACCGCCCAAATTATTGAAACTATCAGATAAAACGCCAACGGTTACACCAGTGCCGTCTACTGCAAACGTCTGACGCGCCACATCAGCTCTCAACGCCGTATTCGCTTGGCTCACGACCTGACCTGCATTGGTGATTGGTCGATAAACCGGACGAGTGAACTGCATCTTGTCCATCGTCATCATGTCATCGATCATCAGCATCGGCAGATAGCCAGAGATGACTCGCCCATAGGTTCCGGTTGCCTCAAACCCCATCGCTTGCAATTCTGTTAGCAGCGCATTGGGATCGCCAGAGGCAACGACATCGACTAGAACTCGTCCTGATTGAGTCTGCATCATGGAATTCGACGGGACAAAGTTCGATGAATTGCCCTGTCCAGATTGCATATACGCCTGGTAGTCTTTGTAGAGTTCAGCCAGGTCGCCTCCCATTTTGAGAGCAATCCCGGTTTTCTGGCGAGGAGCAATGATGGTGTTGCTTTGAGGGCTAGTGTCGATCGCCCATTCAACCCGATACTCTTTGCTAAAATTGCCCGATGTCGCGTCGTTTTGCAGCATTGGTCTGTGCCTTTTTACTTATTCGATCGAGCGGTGTTGACCTTTTCTTTCTAAGAGGATCTTCACAACCGTCAAGCCAAGCTCCGGTCAATCTACCCAAATCAGATGCCCCCTCATGAGGCGATCGTGCAGATGCTCCACAATCCTAACCGATGCAATCTAGAAACCCATAAGCCTTAATGTAAGGCGAACGGCTGTTCGCCCCTACGTCTGCGATTCACCCACTTGAAAATTGCTATCAGTGCAGATGCAGGGGCAGATCAAGGACAGATGAAGATCCGATCGATCGCCCGAATTGTCCTTACCTGACAGTGAAGTCGCAAACGGATAGAACAGAGATATGATTTGCTCTCAACCTAAAAAATGCTGACTTCATTCAAATCGCTTCGACAAACCAGCGACCACTTACTGATCGGCTTGATTGCCATCGAAGTGCTAATCGGCTTGATGTATCTTGGCAGTATTGCGTTCACGGGGCAGGTTTATCCTCCCGTCGATTTTGATGGACAAGCCACGATTCCATCCCTGCTGCAAGCGATGCATTTTCTCACGATCGGACTATTGATTCTGTGGATATTACCGCAGCCTCGATCGCGCTTTCCACATCCTTCTCGTCCGTTTTTGATCACATTCGCGGTTTTGCTATTTTACGCCACGATCGATGAGGTGTTTAAAGTCCATCTCCAACTCCACCATTTTTTAGGAGGACAGTATTGGAAATGGCTCTATCTGAGTTCATTTACGGCGCTAATGATATGGCGCTATCGCGACTTTGCGATCCTCTGGCATCACTATCGCCGTGAAACCTGTTTAGTGTTCATTGGTATTGTAGTGTTCGTGATAGGAGGGTATGGATCTGAAATTCTTAAAGATGTTTTGTCGGCAGGAAATTCTTATGAGGCGATCGCCCAAGAACGTATTGCAGGAGTCACTGTGGAGAATCTGCGCGTGGCTTACGAAGAATTTTCAGAATTACTTGGTGAAAACTTAATTTTGTATGCGTGTTTGCAATTCGTTGGAAAACGCTTAGAAGCGTAATTGTTCAGGGATTGCAGAAAGCGCATTGTCCTGGATCGGCTTTTTCCTGTCCATCGGGAAACAACTTTTCTTGTCTAGATCCACATTTTTTGCATTGATAGATAGTAGTCAGTGTCAGTTCTGTGGGGAAATGACATAGCATACAGGGTAATCCTTTTCGTCGCTCAGCTTCAGCAAATCCTGGACAATCACAGTTCGGACAAACCTGCTGAATTTTGCGGATCAGATCATGGGTCGCTTTAGCAATATTTTTCATGCGAGTCGGGTTGTAAAGCGCCCGCATATCTGTTTCAATTATCAGTTCTTTTGCGGATTGAAGACCTAACGCAACGGCATTTAATAATTCGTCTTGAGTGTTAATTCCTTTGATGATTTGAGTATCACCTGGAGAATTAATGAACGCGATTAAACCATGTGCTGGAAATCCGATCGCCTCTGCAAACTCAATCGCCTCCTGAACGGTATGAATCTTTTGCTGACGATAATTGGTTTCCATTGAAATTGCTTCACCAATAATTTCTAGATCCTGTTCTTTATCGAGCAAAAGCACTAACTCTCGGTTACACGGAATCGATGGAAACGCAGGATGTGGGACAAATGAGCCTTCACTGGCGATCGCGATGGTTTCACCTGTGATCTGCAACGCCCTTTCTGCTTTGGCTTTAGCTGCTTCTAGTTGAGTTCCAAACCGTTTCACATCGCGGCTAAACGTGCCAAATCGATCGGTATCAAAATTAGGTGGAACGATCACCTTCAAGCCTAATGGTTCTAGGATGGGGGCGATCGCTTCTTCTTTGCGATGCATTGTGGCAAGAACCGCAACTCGGTTGACAAATAGCGGTACTCTTCGGATTAAATCTTCTCGTTCCATTCGATTCCGTGGAGTGAGTTTAATTTAGTCTACATCATGAGCAAATCGGTGATAGAGGAAGTCGAGCGCATAGTTACGGAGATTGTAATACTCTGGATCTTCCATGATTTGAGTTCGATCGCGAGGACGCGGAAACGGAATCTCCATCACTTCACCGATCGTCGCGGCAGGTCCATTCGTCATCATGACTAAGCGATCGGCAAGAAACAGAGCTTCATCAATGTCATGAGTAATCATTAGCACGGTACAACGATGATCATTCCAGATTTTTAGCAACTCTTCTTGCAGTTCTTCTTTGGTGATCGCATCAAGTGCGCCAAACGGTTCATCAAGAATCAACACTTCTGGGCGAATGGCTAACGCACGAGCGATCGCTACCCGTTGCTTCATCCCACCAGAGAGTTGAGGTGGTTTCTTTTCCATTGCATCCGCTAAACCCACAAGTGCCAGGTGTTCCCGCACAATTGCCCGTTTTTGAGCTTCAGGCTTGCCGGGATGAACAGCATCCACTGCCATGTAGACATTTTCAAACGCGGTCAGCCACGGTAAGAGGGCATAGTTCTGGAATACAACCATGCGATCGGGACCCGGTTCAGTGATCGATTTGCCTCGGAGTTTAACATTGCCATCTGTCGGTTGAGCAAATCCTGAAACCATGTTGAGTAATGTAGTTTTGCCGCAGCCTGAGTGACCAATCAAACAGATGAATTCACCCGATGCGATCGTCAGGTTGATATCGCGCAAAACGACGTAATCCCCTTTAGGAGTGGGGTAGACTTTGGAAACATCGGTAAGGCTCAGGAAAGAATCACTGGAATGCTGTTGAGGAGATTCTAGAACGAGAGTTTGCGATTGATTCAGCATAGGTGTCACTTTCATGGTGATCAGTATGGTGCAGTAAGATCAAAATTTTTGTAATGGGCATTGCCCACCAAAATCTTCAAACCGATCGAGATTTCTGTCGGATGAGCATTGCCCACCCGACTATCTTGATGGCTAAGCTGCCGATCGATGGGCGTTAATAATTACCTCTGCAACGCTGAAGTGGCGCTTGATTGGGAGACGGTTGAGATAGCCGATCGGATCTTCAGCATCAAATTCAATTTCATCCAATAAGCGAATGGGTTCACGACGATATTTGACATCGAGAATACCAATCTCACGAGCAGCCGTGCTGAACACATTAACACGACAGACGCGCTCCAAAATTTCTACCCAGTTACGCGGGAATGGAATGTCATTCCAACGTGCCATCTGAGTCATCATCCACAAATGTTCTGTGCGGCTAGGACGATTTGCTCCTTCACCATAGAACAAATGATGAGCATATTCTCGCATCGGTTGTTCCAAACTACAAGTTGCGAGATTTGGATTGCCTAGATGAATGTATTCAGCACGAGTACCAACATAGTGTCGTTGTGCTAATAATTGCCGAATTTCATCTGCGTTTGCTGCATCTGTACAATAGCGACAGGCTTCCAGAAGTGCCTTCACTAAAGCAATGTGAGTGTTAGGATAGGCAGCTGCCCATTCTTCTCGGACACCCAATACTTTTGCCGGATGTCCTTGCCAAATTTCCAAATCGGTTGCAACAGTAAACCCGATTTCTTCAATTGCCGCCCGCAAATTCCAGGGTTCTCCAACGCAGTAACCGTCAATGCTACCGGCTTTTAGATCGGCGATCATTTGAGCCGGAGGAATCGTCTTTAAGGAAACATCGCGATCGGGATCAATTCCGGCGGCCGCTAACCAGTAGCGCAATAAGATATTGTGCATGGAAGACGGATGAACAATACCGAGCGTATGATGTTGGTCGGTTGACTCTAACAACGCTTGTTTGAAATCGGCTGCGGTGTAAATGCCCTGCTCGTAAAACGATTTTGCTAGCGTAATTGCATTACCGTTGCGCGTCATCGTTAATGCACTCACGATCGGCAGAGGCGTATCCTGATGTCCACCAACCGTCAACCAAACAGGCATCCCCGAAGGCATTTGCGCGGCATCGAGATAGCCACCGGCCATGCCATCGACAATACCTCGCCAACTCGTTTCACGCACCAAATTCACTTCATCCAATCCGTGCTTGAGGAAGAAACCTTTTTCTTGAGCAACAATCAAGGGAGCGCAAGCCGTAAGCGGTACAAACCCAACGTCAAGATTGACTTTTTCTAACCCGTGACGAGCGATCGCCCCCACTTTCCGGGCACGCAGCTTCTTGATCCGTTTCTGCTGATTCAGGAAGTAAATGATCTCCGATCGCAAACTGTAGTAGCTCGGATGATTCACCACTTCCATGCGCTGACGTGGACGCGGAATATCGACTTCCAAAATGCCACCAATCTTAGAGGAAGGCCCGTTTGTGAGCATGACAATTCGATCGGAGAGCAACACCGCTTCATCCACGTCATGTGTCACCATCACGGCTGTCACTTCGTTCTCTTCGCAGATTTGCATCAGTTGTTCCTGCAAATTACCGCGAGTCAACGCATCCAACGCACCAAAGGGTTCATCAAGCAGCAGCAATTTAGGACGAATAGCTAAGGCACGGGCGATCGCAACTCGTTGTTTCATGCCCCCCGAAAGCTGACCCGGTTGCTTATCTGCCGCATGGCGCAATCCGACCAAATCAATGTGTTGCTTGATGATCTGCTTTCGCTCAGATTTTGGTAGCTCGGTCAGCACTTGATCCACTGCCAGCGCAATGTTTTCACGCACTGTCAGCCAAGGCAGCAAGGAGTAGTTTTGGAAGACGACCATGCGATCGGGACCAGGCTGATCAATACGCTTGCCCTCCAGCGTAACTAATCCATCCGTAGGAAAATCCAAACCGGCAATCATGTTCAGCAATGTGGACTTGCCACAACCAGAGTGACCAATCAACGAAACAAACTCACCTTTTTTGATTTCTAGATCAATCCCCTTGAGAGCAATATACTGACCACCGCCCGACAGGGAAAAGATTTTCTCAATTTGATCAACGGCAACAAAGGTAGACATGGTGATTAAAGAAATTAGGATCGTAAATTGAACAAGATTTAGAAAATACCCGCCTGTCAATTTTCTGTTGATGGATGGTGTGGTGTCGGGGCAATCCCTACGTGGTTGTCCTGGATTAGAGGGCAGACACGGGGGTCTGCCCCTACCGATTGGCGCATGGGGGTCTGCCCCTACCGATTGGGCAAACACGTGGGTTTGCCCCTACCGATGGTAAAATCAACAAAAAATTTACGGGTGGGAAAATACTGAACCACTAAGACACGAAGGCACTAAGAAAATATGTCTTCCTATAAGCTTTGTGTGTTTGTGCCTTTGAGGTTCAGATAGAATGTCACTTTCCTGTTGGAAGAATTAATTGCTGAATGTACGCCACTACTCTATCGAGTAGCAAACCTATTGCACCGATGTAAATCACTGCCAGGATAATGTCACTCAAGAAACTTTGCTGGTACGCTTCCCAGATGAAGAATCCGATACCCACAATCCCTGTCATCACGATTTCTGCTGCAATGATCGCTAACCATGCTAAACCGATCGCAATCCGCAACCCTGTGAAAATATAGGGCAGAGCAGATGGCATCAGGATTCTGAAGAAATACGTCCAACGAGAAATCCGCAATACCTTGGCAACGTTGATGTAATCTTGGGGAACTTGCCTTACCCCTTCAGCCGTGTTGATCAAGATGGGCCAGACTGACGTAATAAAAATCACGAAGATTGCTGCTCTTTGGTTTTGCTGGAGGGCAATGAGGGCGATCGGCACCCACGCCAAAGGTGCAATCATCCGCAGAAATTGGAAGAGCGGATCGAGCATTTTGTTGAGAACTGGGCTAACCCCTATCAACACGCCCATGCTAATCCCTATAATTGCTGCCGCAGAGTAGCCTTTTGCGACTCGTCCTAAGCTAGCTAGCGTCTGCCAAAACAAACCTTTGTCCAATCCGCCGCGATCGTAAAAAGGATACAACAACAGTTCGCGGGTGCGTTGCTCTGTCCAAACGCTTAGCGGGCCAGGGAGCCGGGTCACGCCAGCAGAAGACAGCAACTGCCAAATCGTTAAAAAGAGCAGAATTCCCAGGACAGGAAGCAAGATGTTCTGCCCTTGCTTCTTCCAAAATCTACGAACGAATTCAGCAAAATTAAAATCCGTGCTACGGGCTTTAGCATTTGCAACCATGAGATCCCCTAGATGAATGTAATGATGAATGAATGGTAAATGTCCGGATTGAGAGATGAATGCAATGATGAATGAATGGTAGATGAATGAATGGTAAACGTCCGAACTGAGAGCCGATCGGCATTTAATCTGCATGGATTAAACGGGCAAGATGCTTATCCAACAACATCTTTAAAACATTGAATATGTATCCTAAAAACCGATCTGCCTGGACAAAATAGAGAGTCGATCGTTGACGATCAGTTTGATTAAACCCGCTTGATTTGCAGACTATTCAGATACGCTTCTGGGTTTTCAGGGTCGAACTTAACGTTATCAAAGAAAGTTTCAACGCCTCTGGAGGGATTGGCAGGAATGTCACTGGCAGCAATCCCAGCTTCCTGAGCCGCTTCGCGCCAGAGATCTTCACGGTTGACGCGCTCAATGATTTGTCTCGCGGCATCAATGTCTGCGATCGCTCCATTATGGAAATTCCAGCGAATCGTCTCCGTCAGAAACCAAAGCTCATGACTCCTGTACGGATAAGAAACACTACCGATATCCGCTTTCCAATATAGGGGTCCTTGCTTAATATCATTCACATCAGGCTTGCCATCCCCCAAGCTGTATTTGCCCGCCAAGGGGGGATCTAAAATCTCCTTAGAAATATTGAGGAAATTGCGTCCAGAGAGAATCTGAGCCATCTCGGCACGATTCTCAGGGCGATCACACCATTGTTGTGCTTCCATGACGGCTTTCAATACCGCTTTGGTTGCCTTGGGATTCGCATCAACCCAATCTTGGCGGATGGCAAGATATTCTTCTGGATGGAATTGCCAGATCTGCGCGGTTAACACCGCCATGAAGCCAATCTGCTCAGTAACGATGCGGTAGGGCCAGGGGTCGCCTGTACTGAAAGCATCCATTGAGCCAGTCCGCATACCTTGCAATGTTTCAGCGGGTGGGACTGCCAGCAGATCAACGTCATTATCTGGATCAACACCACCCGCTGCCAGCCAGTAGCGAATCCAGAAGTCTTGGTTAACGTTCGGGAAGGTGAACGCCGCCTTAAATTTCCGATCATTGGCTGCCTGGAATCCCTTGATGTAGTCCGCCGCGTTGGAAACATTCAAGCCTAACTCTTGTCCAGCGTGTGCCCCAGAGATTGCAATCCCGTTGCCGTGAGTACTTAATTGTGCCAAAACATACATCGGTACCTTGTTGCCATTGGTGATAATCCCTTCCGAAATCAAGTGAGGCATTGGCATCTGCCATTTTCCACCATCAATGCCGCCATTTTGAGAACCGATCACCACGTTATCCCGCGCAGATGCCCAACTTGCCTGTTTGGACACCTCCGCCTCGGTCATGCCGTACTTGGCAAAGAGTCCTTTTTCCTGAGCAATAATCAGGGCGGCTGACTCCAAGATCGGCAGATAGCCCAACTTGATTGCGGGTGTTTCGGGTGTTTCGGTTGAAGCAACCGGGCTAGCGGCTGGACTAGCAGCAGGAGTAGTTTGAGCCGTATCAGTGGGTGGATTGCCAACACACCCTTTCAAGAAAACGGCTCCTGCCGCAGATGCTCCAGCCGTAGTCAGAAATTGACGACGACTATATCTGGAAAAATTGGACATAAAGAACCTCCTAACAGCGCGAACGATCGCTGAAAACAAACAGCATGAGTCTAGTGCGAATCCTGGTGAGGGCAATATGAGCCGACGGGTGAGGCTCAGCCATCAACATTTGAGACTCATTGAAACAGGCAGCTAATGGCTGAAAACCATCACTCTGTTTCACGAATCACCTCAGTTTGCGAGGTCAACACTTAAGTTATTTAGTAGTTTATCGCTTTAAGGAGAGATGTATATACTTTTTTCAATCATTTTTGAGATTTATATCGTATAAAATCTATAATCTTTTATTAATCATCCCCGGCTGAGGCTCCAGCCAGAGCCACAGAGTAAATTCTGTCAATCGAATAATCCTTAAATTGTCCAATTGAATGCCACCTATCAATTTTCTGTTGATAGATGCGTGATGTCGGGGCAATCCCTGCGTGGTTGCCCTGGCTGAGAGGGTAAACACGTTGCCCTGGCTGAGAGGGTAGACACGTTGCCCTGGCTGAGAGGGTAGACACGTGGGTCTGCCCCAACCGATGGCAAAATCTACAAAAAGTTTACAGGTAGAAAAATTACGACTATTCGTAATTTGAGATAGGATAATCTGGACGATTTCAGCCTGCGAAACTACCAACGTGACTGTTAAACCAGAGTGGCTACGGGTGAAAGCGCCCCAGTGGGAGCGAGTTGGCAGAGTGAAAGAGATTCTGCGAGATCTGGCGCTCAATACGGTGTGTGAGGAGGCATCCTGTCCGAATATTGGCGAGTGCTTTAATCATGGGACAGCGACTTTTTTGATTATGGGACCTGCCTGTACGAGGGCTTGTCCTTACTGTGATATTGATTTTGAGAAAAAGCCAAAACCGCTTGATCCGACTGAACCCGATCGCCTTGCAGAAGCCGTGCGACGGATGCGGCTGAATCATGTGGTGATCACGTCAGTCAATCGGGATGATTTATCGGATGGAGGCGCATCGCAGTTCGTTGAGTGTATTGATGCGATTCGTCAGGTCTCTCCAGGAACAACGATCGAAGTCCTCATCCCCGATCTCTGTGGCAACTGGCAAGCATTAGCACTGATTCTGAACGCTCAGCCCGAAGTGCTAAATCATAATACCGAAACCGTACCTCGGTTATATCGTCGGGTTCGTCCGCAGGGGAATTATGACCGATCGTTGGAACTCCTAAAACGCGCTCGTCAGTTGGCTCCTTGCGTGTACACCAAATCTGGCATTATGGTTGGCTTGGGTGAAACTGATGAAGAAGTCCGACAAGTGATGCGAGATCTGCGATCGGTAGATTGTGATATTTTGACGATCGGACAATATCTTCAACCCAGTCAAAACCATCTGTCTGTACAGCAGTTTGTGCCCCCTGAGCAGTTTGATGCATGGCAGAAGTTGGGCGAGACGATCGGCTTTCTTCAAGTGGTGTCATCGCCACTAACCCGCAGTTCCTATCATGCAGAACAGGTGCGATCGTTAATGGAGCAAAATCCGCGATCGAAACCTTAAAATCTGCTTAAAAAGCCAGGATTAGGGTTGGGACAGTGTTGAGTGCTGAGTGCTGAATTTAAGCCATTTCTCAGTCCTCAGTCTTCATTTCTCAGTCTTCATTTCTCAGCACTTTTCAAAATCCTCTCAGGCGATAATGGAGGCGTTCTCTCGTGGCAGAGACATGGCTTTGAGCATATGGTAGGTAATCAGAAGTTGCGTTAATGCCAGGGGATAGCTTTGGAGAGTTTCGCCTGTTGTACCCACAACTTTACCGATGTCTGCATTCCCATCCAAGCTGCAAAACTGCCCTAAATAAGGGACTTCATTACAAAGCACCCGCTCTAGCTCTCTCACTTGCTCAGCCGTAGCATGTCCGTCAATTTCCAACAAATCCACGGGTTTGCCCATGTCGCGATCGAGTCCCAAGCGCACCGCCGCACCTAACCGACCACCATCTGGGTTCAGAACTGTGGTGAGATCCGGATGCGGAATCGTAGGTCGCAGCACTAAGCGAACATTCAGGAGTAAGTCATCTTGAGGCGTTCCACCATTGGAGGGATAGAAGGTGACAATCACATCTGCCCACTGACGCTGAGGACGGATGAATGCGTCTGAGTCGGGTTCGCGCTTCCGTAACTGTTCCAAAACTTCTGCTTCGCTGTAGCCACGCTTACGAGTATCACGCTTCACTTTCCAGATGGCGCGGAGATCTTCAGGAGGAGCAAGATAAACTTTGATATCGTAGCTATCTCGCATTCCGCGAGTCGAGTAGCCCAGCAATCCTTCAACAATCACAAATTTATTGGGCTTGATATACTCTGGTGGGTCAAATGTACCTGTACCGTGGTTGTAGATGGGTTTGAGAATGGGTTGTCCCGTCCGCAGCAGGCTTAAGTGCTGTTGAATAATGTCAAGATAGTTGCAATCAGGATGGATTGCGGAGATCCCTAGCTCAGCCCGTTGTTTGCGATCGTACTTGTGGTAATCATCCGTACAGATGATAGTGACATCATTTTCGCCCAATACTTGAGCAATTCCTCGCGTTAGCGTTGTTTTTCCAGCAGCACTGTCACCGACAATGCCAAGGATAATTGGGCGATTGGACATAAAACCTCCTGGCTGCGGGGACGGGTAGATTGATGGTTTAATTATTTTAAGGGTATTTAGGATCTCTTCGGGATCAATATTGAGGTCAAGTTTCTTATCAGCCTTGCCATCACTTCAGATGCCTGCTCCTGGACTTGTTGCCCTCAGCCTACTTCTCCAAGATTATTTGCTCAAGTAGAAATACCTGATTTTTAACAATCAGTAACACTATTGCTCAGCCCATCCTCGAATTTGAGAGTCTGTCAAGCCGGTCACTTGAGCGACTTGCGCTACAGTCATCCCAGTTTGCAACAAATTCAACACGACTTGCCTCAATCGCGATTCGGCTTGTTCAGCCCGTTGTCGCTCTTGCTCAACCTGCCGCTGTTCCTGTTTGGCAATCTCTTGAGCCGTAGGAAGTAGTTCACCGTTCGGCGTTTCCCAACGCAGCCAAATTGTATCGATCCCTTTATGGTTGCCTTGCCAGCGAACAAGGGCTAATCCTAAAGATTGACTCACAAGTTGATTTTGGGCATTGGGGACGATCGGCTGATATACCCCTTGTTGCAGCGAAAAGCCAGCCCAGTCATTTGGATTAAACGGATCAAACCAGAAATACTCCGGGACTCGCATCCGGTCTTGGTAGATTAGTTTCTTCTCATTTTTATCTTGGGTTGCCGTACTATCTGACAGCAGTTCGATCACGACATCTGGCGCTTTGTCCTCTTCCCAAATCACCCAACTGAGGCGTTCTCCTTTTGGGACACCTAATACTGCGAAAAAGTCAGGTCCCTTGAAGTCTCGATTTCGGACTTGCGTCATGCTGTAGTAGACAAACATATTACCGCCAATGTAGCCGTCCGATCGCGCATCCAACCAGGGCTGCAAGGTGTCGAGCAACACGTCCATCTGAAGCTTATGCCGTTGGGTTTCCATCGGAACACCGTCATCGTATGGAAGTTCTGCCTGTGTCGGGGGCAGGGTGACACCGTGTTCGGCAAGCTGTTTGGCAAGATCGATGTCGAGCATGGGGGAAGGATGAGGGATGAAGGATGAAAAAATTATCGCGTTGCTGAATTTAGGGTGTTTTGGGTAGGGGTATCCCTCTGCGGGTGCCAAAATCCTTCAGGGTAGGCACTTTAGGGTAGGCACAAGACCTACCCCTACTTTAGGTTATTCAATAGTCTGCCATCCCTTGAACCGATCGCGTAATTTTACTTAACAAAATAGTAAAGATTGAGCAAAGCCGTAGGGAGATTGGGCATAATGAGTTTGCTGGAGTTTGAATGGATGATAGATGACATCCGACGCATTTTTAACCATTGATGAACAGCCCATCTCCGTTGGGCAAGTTTTGAGATATTTACAAGCCAATCGAAAATTAGATACGTTTATTGGCGATATTGTGCGGCAATTCGTCATTGAGCGAGAATTGCAAACTCAAACCGAACTGGGTGTAAGTCCGGCGATCGTTGAACAAGCGATCATTGATTTCCGGCTACAGAATCAGCTGACCGATGCCAACCAATTTCAAGAGTGGTTGTCGGGCAATGGGTTGACCTATGAGGCATTCCACAACCAGGTGGGCATGAGTTTTAAGCTAAAAAAGCTGAAAGAAGAGATGACAGCGCCTAAATTGCAGGAATATTTTATTGAGCGGAAGGTATTCCTCGATCGCGTCGTTCTCTCCCGCATCATTGTGGAAGATAAGGAACTGGCAGACGAATTGCACAGTCAAATTCAGGAGGGCGCTAAATTTGAGCAGCTAGCCAAAGAATATTCCATCACCGATGACAAGATCATGAATGGGATGGTCGGTCCTGTAAGCCGAGGCTCAATGCCGGATATGTTACGGGCAGCCGTAGATTTGGCGAATCCGGGTGATGTAGTGGGACCATTAGGCTTGGAGGGGCGATGGGGCTTATTCCGAGTCGAGGCTGTTCTTCCGTCATCACTGGACGATCTGCAACTCAGGCAGTCATTACAGGACGAACTGTTTGAGCAGTGGCTAGCCGAACGAATGCAGCAGCTACCCATTAAGTTACAGGTAGGGGCATGATTACCAACGACCAACTCACTGCCAAAATTGCCTGGGACAGGCCTCCGCTTTGCTGGCTGAGTCCAGAGCAACAGGTACAGGTTAAAAACCAGACAGACACTCGTGGCTATACGATGGGCGAGGTCATTTGGTCAACGGAAACTCCAGGTAGCCAGTTTTTAGTGCTGGCAGGAAATGTTCGCTTAGTGCCGAATGAAGGCAAGGCCGTTCGGCTGGAACCAGGAGACTGGTTTGGCGATTTGTTGGGACTGTCGGATGCCTGGAAAGCCAGAGCCGCTAGCAAAGAAGTAGTGGTTTTGGAATTGACGACCGCAACGTGGGATATCATTCTGCAATCGAGTCGTGATCCAAGTAGTGCAACTGAGATTAAGAAGTTCTGGATATCGGTGCGATCGTGCTACCAGCCTGATTTTTCCGATTCGCCTCGACCGATTTCTGGCTATCCCTTTGTTGCAGGGCTGAACACGGCTGCCGCTTGCTTGACGATGTTGGCGCAATACCTGGAAATGCCGGTGCAGATGGAGTGGGTACAGCGACAATTACGAGGGCAGCGTCCGAAAGATATTGTGAATGGCGGTGAGAAAGTGGGTCTACAGATGCGCCGTTTGTTAGTTGACAACTGGCAAGATTTGCAGCGCATCAATTTTCCGGCTCTGTTGCAATGGCAGCAAGCAGGGCATTGGGTGGTGGTATACGGGGTGAGAGGCGATCGCTTAATCGTTGCCGATCCGGTAAACCCTAGCCAAACCTGTGAGAGTATCCCGCGTCCACTGGTGCAGGAATCCTGGGATGGGCAACTGTGGCAGGTGGAGCCAATCAAAAAGCAGGACAAATTCAATCTGGGCTGGTTTCTACCTGCCGTCTGGAAGTTTCGTAACCTGCTGACGGAAGTTTTGATTGCCTCCTTCACACTGCAACTGTTGGGGTTGGCGACTCCGGTAATCACGCAGGTGATCATCGATAAGGTGATGGTGCAGGAGAGTTTGCCGACGCTGGATGTGATGGCGATCGCCCTCCTGGGAACTGCCATTTTCGAGGCGATATTGGGCATCCTGCGGATGTTCATCTTCACCCATACCACAAATCGGTTAGATATGGGGCTGTCCGCGCAGCTATTCCGTCACTTGCTGCGGTTGCCATTGTCCTATTTTGAAGCGCGTCGGGTTGGAGATACGGTCGCTAGAGTCCAGGAACTCGAAGAAATCCGCCAATTTCTCACTAGTACTGCGCTAACCGTCGTCCTTGATAGTATTTTCTCCGTCGTCTATCTGGTCATGATGGGCTACTATAGCCTGATGCTGACGGGTGTCGCCTTGGCGGTGATTCCACTCTTCGCGATTCTGACACTGGTTGCAACACCGATTTTGCGAATCTGGCTGAATGAAACATTTAACCGCAGTGCGGATAGCCAATCGTTTCTGGTTGAGACGGTGACAGGCATTCACTCCATCAAGGCACATGCGGCAGAGAAAGCCTCTCGCGATCGATGGGAAGGGCTTTACGCCCGATTCGTTCGCACTGGTTTCAAAGCTACGACGACAGCCAATATCAGCAATCACATTGGCGATTTTCTCACTAGCTTTTCGGCATTGCTAATCCTCTGGGTCGGCGCGCAGTTGGTCATTAAACAGGAGCTAACGATCGGTCAGTTGGTTGCATTCCAAATGTTATCGGGACGGGTGACAGGTCCATTACTGCGATTGATTCAACTGTGGCAAAACTTGCAGGAAGTCTTGTTGGCGGTCGATCGGATTGGTGACATCCTCAATGTTGCTCCGGAAGCGGAACCAGGAACAGGTCTCGTCTTGCCGCCGCTCAGAGGTCAGGTCACGTTTGATCAGGTGATTTTCCGCTACAACAATGAGCAAGAACCGATTCTCAAAGGCATCTCCTTTGATGTGGAGCCGGGCAGGTTCGTTGGAATTGTCGGACGAAGCGGTTCTGGGAAAAGTACGCTCTCGAAGCTCATCCAGCGACTCTATCAATCAGAATCCGGTCGCATCTTGATCGATGGTTTCGATATCAAGAGTGCCGATCTCGCTTCTCTTCGTCCTCAGATTGCGGTTGTCTTGCAAGAAGATTTCTTGTTCAACGGCTCAATCTTGGAAAATATCACATTGGGCAATCCCGATGTCACCGCAGAACAGGTGGTTGAGGCGGCTCGACTTGCCGTTGCCCATGACTTCATCTGCGATCTCCCTCACGGTTATGAAACGAATGTTGGTGAACGAGGAACGGCTCTATCTGGGGGACAACGCCAGCGCATCACACTCGCTCGACTATTCCTCTCTGATGCGCCGATCTTGATTCTGGACGAAGCGACCAGTAGCCTGGATGCCGAAACCGAACAACAAGTCTTGGAGAACCTCAAACGAGTCTCCAGAGGACGCACGATGTTCTTGATTGCTCACCGCTTTGCTCCTTTGAAACGGGCAGACTTGATTCTGACGATGGAAAGGGGCGTGATTGTAGAGCGCGGAACGCACGATCAGTTGATCGGACAAAAGGGCTTGTATTGGTCGCTTTATCAACGACAGCAGGCTTCGGTTTAGATGAACGTTGATCGGGTGATGCGACGATCGCTGAGAGGGCAGACACGTGGGTCTGCCCCGACCGATGATAAAATCAACGGAAAATTTACAGGTGGAAAATTTTTGCACATCTTGTCAAATGGTTTTGCTTCTCGCTATTATGGGTAAGCGCAATCCTCAGTAGCTCAGTGGTAGAGCGGTCGGCTGTTAACCGATTGGTCGCTGGTTCGAATCCAGCCTGGGGAGTTTGGATGATGGACGGTAAATAATGCTATCTGCTGCTTACAGTCTTTTTGCTCAAATCTGCTCAGTTTGTGTAGATTGCAATTATGACGAATCACGATTCACCCCCCATTACCCAGGCGTCCCAACACTGGCGATCGCTTTGGTCGCTTGATCCCACTGTCACATTTCTAAATCACGGTTCCTTTGGGGCGTGCCCGATCGCCATCTTAGAGAAACAGCAAGTGCTGCGATCGAAACTAGAAGCTGAACCCCTCCAGTTTTTTGGGGTAGAGTTAGAGGATTTGTTGGATACGGCACGGCAGGCGTTAGCGAATTTTGTGGGTGCAGAAGTCGCGTCACTTGCCTTTGTCCCAAATGCGACGACGGGAGTGAATACGGTGTTGCGATCGCTCTGCCTTCCCATCAGTGGCTTTACTCCCTTGCAGGCTGGAGATGAACTGTTGACTACCAACCACGAGTATAATGCTTCGCGAAATGCTCTCAATTTTGTGGCTCAATGTGTCGGGGCAACGGTAGTAGTTGCAGAGGTGCCATTTCCGATCGATTCGTCTGAGCAAGCCATATCAGCTATTCTGGATAAAGTATCTGCAAAGACCAGACTCGTATTGCTCGATCACATTACTAGCCAAACGAGTCTCGTGTTTCCCCTGAAGCCGTTAATCAACGAATTAAATCAGCGAAATATTGATGTGTTGGTGGATGGTGCCCATGCACCCGGAATGATCCCCCTAAATTTAGCTGAATTAGGGGTGGCATATTACACTGGAAATTGCCACAAGTGGCTGTGTAGTCCCAAGGGGGCTGCGTTCCTTTATGTGCGAGAAGACAAACAATTCATGATTCGCCCTCTGGTGATTAGTCACGGAGCCAATTCGCCTCGTCCCGATCGCTCTCGCTTTCACTTGGAGTTCGATTGGACAGGAACGACTGACCCAACTCCTTATTCTTTGCATTCCTGAAGCGATCCAGTTTATGGGCACATTGCTCCCTGGCGGGTGGACAGCCTTGATGAAGCATAATCAAGATATGGCTCTGGCGGCTCGGCAGCGACTTTGCCAAACGCTCAGGGTTCAACTCCCTTGTCCAGACACAATGATTGGATCGATGGCTACCATTCCTTTGCTTAATGGTTCAGCAAAATCATTACAAACTCAGCTATTCCAGCAGTTTCGGATTGAAGTTCCAATTATTCCCTGGTCTACACCAAACCGATTGATTCGCCTGTCTGCCCAACTCTACAACACAATGGCAGATTATGATGGGTTGGCTAAATCACTCGTTGAGTTGCTAGCGACAGAGTTGAAAGAGGCTTAAACGAATGGATGGAGTCGCTTCATTCCTAGGCAATAGAAGCGCCGGATTGCGGTGGTTTCAGTTGGGGGAGGTATGAGTGAAAGTGTGTGCCGCTCGCTCCTGGCTTCATCCCTTGCTGCTGTCACTTTGGACAGGGGTAGGGTTGATTTTGCGCTTCACCTACCTTACCGATAAACCCCTATGGACGGACGAGTTTTCTACGATCGTTTTTGGGTTAGGCAACAGTTTTCAGACCATTCCGCTTGATCAAAACCTGACCCTTGAGCAACTGCTACAACCTTTGCAGCCCAATCCGCAAGCCGGAATTGGCGCAGTTATTCATCATTTATTAACCGAAAGCAATCATCCTCCTTTATATTTTGTTCTGACTCATTTGTGGCTGATGTTGTTTCCATCACCGGATGGATGGGTATCTGTGTGGGGGGTACGATCGCTCTCTGCTCTGTTTGGCGTGGCATCCATTCCAGCCGCCTTTGGATTAGGACATTTCGCCTTCCGTTCTCTCGTCGTTGGGCAGATTGCTGCCGCTCTGATGGCAGTCTCGCCGTTTGGGATTTATCTGGCCCAAGAAGCCCGACACTATACACTGCCGATTCTCTGGATCATCGCCTCTCTCACTTGCTTGATTGCTGCTGCCCGAACCATCCGCGATCGCACCCCTCTCGCGTTCGGAATCTGCATCGCCTGGGTGCTGGTGAATGTTCTAGGGATTGCAACCCACTATTTTGTCATTCTGACATTGATGGCAGAAGCGATCGTGATTACCGCCATCGGGCTGATCCAAAGTTGGCAAGAACAAGGACGCTGGTATCCTTCCTCCCATTGGTGGCGACTCTGGGCAGTGGCAGGGGGAACGATCGCTGGCGGAGTCAGTTGGCTCCCATTCTTGCCCGATCTTCAAGGCAGCCCCCTCACCCAGTGGATTCAGCGAGACGGTCGCTCAGGCTTAGAGTGGCTTGACCCGATCGCCCACATTATCGCCAGTTGTGTTTCAATGATCTATCTGCTGCCAATTCAAGCCGTCTCTCAAGGGGTAGCGATCGCCTCTGGGATTGTCCTAATTTTCTTGATACTCTGGACAATTCCTAAACTGATTTGGGGATGGAGCGTCCAATGCCAGAATCGAGACCGGCGACTCTCCATCATGGTATTGAGTAGCGTTGTCTTAAGTGCGATCTGCCTGTTCGTTGTGAGTACATATGTCCTCGATCGCGACCTCACCATTGCTTTTCGCTATCACTTTGTCTACTTTCCAGCCGTCATCATTTTGATTGGAGCCGCACTTGCGAGTAGCTGGGAGAAAATACCCAAACCATCAAATTCTGCCTCATCTTCAGCGCGGCTAAGCTGGCTTTACACCGGAGGCAAAAAAACGGTGCTTGCGATCGGGTTGCTCAGTCTCATCGGCGGATTAACGGTAATCTCCAATTTGGGTTATCAGAAAACTCATCGTCCTGATGTTGTTGTTCAGGCGATCCAGCAGGAGGCGGCAGAAAACTTGGCTCAAGGCTTAGAGGAGAATATTTTGGTCGCGATCGCCCATCAAACTCATGGGCAAACAGGCAGACTGATGGGGATTGCATGGCAAATGCGGCATGATCAAACCCATTCCAGCACTGACCTTGTTCCGAATCCCCAATTTCTACTGGTTCACCTTAGCGAACATCCTCAATCTCCCATCAAAACGCTGCGTCGGTCTTTGAACCGCGCCCCTCGTCCCCTCGCTCTGTGGTTGGTGAATTTTCAGGATGCCCCCGATGACTCGCTGGATATGCTTCTAAACCGCCAAAAGTGTTCTCCTGAAACCCACCCTGAATCAGTCGATGGCTATCGATATCGGCTTTATCGCTGTAAATAATGGCTTTCAGTAGCGTTCTTCTGATTCGTCAAAGAACCCCTTTGATTTGCCTAAGCTCCTTATCCAGCAGCGCTCTAACCACTCAATCAGTTCACTATCTCGACGCAAATCGCGACGCCAGCAAGGATGCATCCAGCAGTTTTCTAAAAATTGAATCAGGGTATCAAGTTCTTCCAGATCCGCATGGCTTTTCATCCAGGTGGCTTTTAACCGTTCGATATTGTGGAGATGCCAGAAACGGAATGGATTAAGGGATTTAAACTGCGGACTGAAGAGAGGCTGATTTAAATATTGCCAAAGGGGAAATTTTAGTTTAATAGTGTCGTTGTCTTCTCTCATAAGAACTAACTGCTTTACACGGAGGGGACTATAGAAGATACCGAATCGCGATCGAATTTTCAGGGCAAATTGCCAATCCATTGACCGATCGAATTGAGAACCTATCTAGAGGGAACTTAATCACGTCGATTTAATGCTGAGCCGCTCACAAAACAACCTTCCCGAAGAGGAGTGGGATTTGGAGGTTTTGAAAGCCAATTGCCCGTAAATTTAACCTATGGCATCTCGAACCAATGGCACACCTTTCCCTAGAGTGACCTTCCTAAATTTCACCCCTAGAGTAGAGGATTGACCGCTCAGAATCCGACCTTTAGGCAAATTTTTGCAATCGTTGAACCAATTGCTTTGTGGGTACTACTCCCTCCATCCGCGCCACAGGTTCACCCTGCTTAAATAGCACCAGCGTCGGCAGCGCAGAAATTTGATATCGAGAAGCCAGGTCAGGGTAGGTTTCTGTGTTGATCTTGACAATTTGCACTCGCTGACCCATCTCAGCGTTTACTTCTTCCAAGATCGTTGCCATCATTTGGCAGGGACCACACCAAGGGGCGTAGAAATCAACCAGTAAGGGTTTACTAGAGCCAGAAATTAATTCTTGGAAACTGCCAAACTGCTTTTTAGTTACCATAGCCTGGGGTCAAACTCTCTAATTGCAATCGTTAGCCATTGGCTAACCAAGGGGAGCAGGGGACATGACAGACATGGAGACATACTGCACATTAGGGTAGGGTATTCTCCTATCCGTTTTCACAGCGCGATCGCCAGGTCAGCCAAATCTTAGCTCAGGGAAATTGCCTCTACTCCAATCCTAGTGAAATCTTCAACTGCCAGTGAAAGATACCTTAAATGTCTTAATATTAGACCTTGGGCTAATGTTGTAATGGACTTAACGGAGAAAAGTCCCCCATAGAGAGGAATCGTTATCATGACAACGTCTCCAAACACGGCACGGCTGAGCAATCAGGTCGCTGTCGTCACGGGTGCATCCAGAGGGATTGGTCGAGCGATTGCATTCGCATTCGCCGCAGAAGGGGCAAATGTGGTTGTGAATTATGCGAGTTCTAGCAAAGCAGCCGAGGCTGTCGTAGCTGAAATTGTCGAAAAGGGCGGAAATGCGATCGCCCTACAAGCTGATGTCGCTCAAGCCGATCAAGTAGATGCTTTGTTTAACGCCGTCATGGAGAAGTGGGGACGGATCGATGTGCTGGTAAATAATGCCGGAATCGCTCGTGACGCCTTGGTGCTTCGTATGAAACTGGAAGACTGGCAAACTGTCATTGACCTCAACCTAACCGGTGTATTCCTTTGCACTCGTGCGGTCAGCAAAATTATGCTGAAGCAACGTGCCGGACGGATCATTAATCTCACTTCGGTCGTTGGCGAGATGGGCAATCCGGGTCAGGCAAACTATAGCGCCTCAAAAGCAGGGGTGATTGGCTTTACCAAATCTGTTGCAAAAGAGCTTGCCAGTCGGGGTATCACGGTTAATGCGGTCGCTCCTGGGTTCATCACAACTGACATGACGGCGGATCTGAAAGCGGATGATATCCTCAAATTCATTCCCCTTGGTCGCTACGGACAACCCGAGGAAGTTGCTGGGCTGATTCGCTTCTTGGCGGCAGATCCAGCCGCCGCTTATATCACCGGACAGATCATTAACGTTGATGGTGGGATGGTGATGGCGTGAATCAGGATTTGAATTAACGCAAATGCAACTTTACGGCTACAGGCTTTGATGTCTTGTTGTCTGGCATAAAACAGATTGGCGACTCGGATAATTTGATTGGCGATTGAACAGTGAATAAATCCCTCAATGTGCGATGATTCGCTGCGACAGACGCCGATCGTCTGTGCGGCTTCCCATTGCTGGCGCTGGGTAATGTGCAGGATGATACTCATGCCTGGGAGGATTCAGATACTTGTATTAAGGAGATTCCAGCAAAGAATCTACCAATTCGTAGGATGGGCAAAGGGTCTTACCCGTGCCCATCATCAGCCAGAATCATGGATGGGCAAAGGCATCCGTGCCCATCCTACGCAGGTATTTTATCTGTCGGAAATCTCCTAAAGTGAAATATCTGCGGTTGGACGTGCAGTGAATTTAGCCATTTGTTAAGGTCTGAGGAGTCAAATTTCTGTGTCGATGATCTGTAATGGAACTGAGATCGTCAAGCCATAGATCTAACAGCATCAACTCTTCTTTCTGCATCACATGAATCTGCACCAATTTTTCATAACAAATACGAAGATTATCTGAGATGTTTACTTCACCCACTCGAAGTGGCAATTCCATGAGTGCATCTGCAATCTTTCGATTATTCAAATAGCCGGATATTTCATCTTCAAAATCACGCATAAGATTGTGTTCATTGCGTTCCTGAAAAACAGTTGGCTCGTGAAAAAGAACATACCAATCATTGAGCCACAAGATCCGCTGCGCGATCAGGCTACGCCAAATATCAGTCATCCGGAATGAGCAAAAAGAAGGGAGATATAAGAGTGGATAGGCTTCAGTCCACCAGGAAGTATTTTGACTGTTAAACGGGCACCAAGTATTGTTCTTCAGAACCAGTGAACGATCGGTTCTAAATTTGATTGGAAGCGGGAGCAGCAATCGATAGATCGCATCTACATCAGGATTGTCATCTGCTAAACCTTGCTGAATTGGACAGAAAAATTCTTCAGCAGGAAGAGTTTCATATTCTGGTAAAGGAGCATTCACTTCATCTAATGGTAATCCACGAGGCCAGATTAGATGCTCAGAAAAATATTTATAAACGTTTGTCCAACCCGTTCCATTTAGGCTAGATGCTTTGACGAGCGCTGATCGATCTTCCCAGAAGTTTGAGAGTGGAATATTGTCATCATCAGTCTCGAGAATGGTCGTCACACCATTTCTAATTGCCAAAAGATAGCCAATATTCTTACGGGCATAATGTCGAGTAGGACAAGCATCCGCAAAACGTAACCCGGAGTTTAACTGAGCCTCGATCGAATAGAATGAACAACCCTCAGCAAAAAAGTCGCGTGGACTTTTTTCATCTCCGATCACAATGCAGGATAACCCTTTACGCTCACAAACTTGACCAATCTCTAAAATAGCTCTAGTAGGATGATTAATTGATGTAATTATGACAGACTTCATCACTAATTCCTCACTATGCTTGTGTTCAAAATATCGGAGATTTTTCTAAACAGAATTCTCCAATCAATGTCATAGTCACTGTAGAAACGATCGGTGTGATCAACAATTTCGCTATCATTGAGAAAAATGGGCGGGATGGATTGTTCCTTTGCATAACTCCAAAAGCAGGATTGATGACGATGCCTTTTATCACCAAATGCAATTCCAGGCTTATCATTCAACCAAGATGTTAGCACAAGACCAGAGCCAATCACTGAAATGTAAGTATCTACATAAGCTGCCCAAACAATACTTTCGTGCAATTTACATCCCAATGTTGGAAAGCACATTATCTCTTCATTGAGACCAGCCACAATTGCTAGCATGATATCTTCACAGTCTACCCACCCATCAAAAACAATTCCAATGTTTTTCCAAGACTGACCTAGTTCATTGATAATATTAATAAATCCAGAAACCTGATCCGTCCAAACTTTATTGTGCGATCTGAGATTGATCCACACCAAAGGCCACCTTTCTCGCTTCAAAGTCTCCAGCTTTTCCACAAAATCTGTGCCGCATAATGCACGAGAGGCTTGCTGAACACGATGAGCATATTTATTCACTATACAATGCGTTGTTGGTCTAAAGGTGAATAAATGATTCGTCAAACAGAACTTGAAAAGATAGGCATCATCAGAGAAGCTTAGATCTCGAAAAACAGTTTTCTCATCTAGTTCAGGAAAAATCTTTTCAAGCTTGAGAAACTCCTTTGAGCCAACAATAAAACAATCAACTTCAGCAAGCAAAGCGTTCTCGATGAGATGATAAATACCTGAACCGCTTTGCCAGAAGAAATGACCGAGATTAGGATAGAAACCGATCGAAACAGCTATTTTTCTTTCCGAGTTTCCAATGTAATTCAGAAATTGTTCAAGGTTTTGCAGTGCGAATTTTTTAAACTTCTCGAAAATCTCTAAATGTGGTTTAGGCTGTCGAAAATTTCCAATCGATCGCCGTAAAATGACAACAAGATTTAGTTGAGGAATGAAAATTGATAGCTTGCCTCCATGCCATTGCCCAACGAGCAAATAGAAGACGTAATATCCCGAAAATCTGTAGATGATACAATCCTCTCCCATCACAAAAGAATCTCTAGATTCAAGAATTTCACCTGTGAAGGGATCCACTGTGTAGATTTTTTTGAATTCTGGAACCGTAAATGCAAACTCTGTACTCGGATTGTTAACAGGTTCCCAGCAGCTAAATCTCGTTTGAGAATAACAATACTGTCGCTTAATGATAGTACCTTTAGATTTCAATTGAGACAAGCTAATCAAAATATTTTCAAGATTTTCGTCATCAAGGTCTACCAAGTTTAATAATTGATAAGATAAACCTAGATTGGAAAGCCTCACTTCGTCATCCTTTTTCAAACCATCCAAAAGTAGAAACTCAAGTTCAGAGTTCCCTGGCGAATTGCAGAAGTCTCGAACTTTATCCGTGTCAAATTTGCTAGCTTTCAAATATTCTTTGAAACTCGTAATCGTCTGCTGCGATGAACTACAATTTAGAATGAACCAAACTTTTTCATATTCTTCAGTTTCAATAGATTCTTTAAAGTCTTGAACAAGCACCTTGCCTTCAACTTGTGCGTTACTTAAGCCTTTAAATTGGGGAGTAAATAAATGAATTTGTTGCTGAAATAGCTCTAATGCTTGCCAAGGCAATTCATCATTAAAGAGTGTTGTTGTGAAACTTGCTAAATATTTAATTAAATCCTTCGAGCTTATATTTTTAGCATTCTTAATTAATCCTTCTTGAAGAACTACACATTCTTCTATACTCAGTTTTCCAGCCTTCAAAGCTCGATGCAATAATTTCAAACCAAATGTGAAGAATCTTGAATGTTGAAACCCTTGAAAAGCAACTTTGAACAGTGAGAAAAAGCTTTGGCTACCCTGATAAGATGTAACCAAGTCTTCAAGTAATGCCAAAAGATTGATAGTACTATGAAACCCCCCTGATGTTACTTTCCCTGGATGGCAGGAAATTTGTGACAATGTTGGGATGTAAGAAGTACTTGATTCACTCCATTCATACTGCGGTGCGTAAACATAAAATTGTTTTTTATTCTCACCAACATATCTTGAGTTTTTTCCTTCCGAAGTGCCAAAGTAAATATCATTGTTCTCAACACTAAATGTTGCAGAAAGCCTTATCCAACCGCCTTGGCATTGTTCTACCCCAGTACTAATTGCAACACCTGAAATAAAACTCCAATCCCTACGACTGAAGACTGCGATTTGAACACCACCAGTTGCCCAAATTGTAAAATCCTTACTTCCCTCTTCTGTATGCTTGACTAAAACACTAACTGTCTTCGCCTCCGGACTGCCATTTTCAACGCGCTGCCCAATCAGATGTAAGTTACATTTTGGCAAATCCATAATACTAATCACTTTTCCTGTTTCAGGTAGGTTTTCAGGAGGAGAAACTTTATCTTCAATTTCGCGCTTGATGGCGTGGGCATCAAACCAAATGTCATTCGTCAGGTCTGTACTCCAAAGAATTTGATTCTCTGAGTAAAGATCACTCGATGAAAAAGAACGTATTAGATTTGTCATTGAATAACCACTTAAAGAGTCAGGTTTTTGTAAACAAGATACTTTATTCTTTCACGGACTACAGCAGAAGAAAATCTTAAATTGTACAACCTCTGGGTATTGTTCTTCAGCTTAGATAAACGTTTTGAATTTGCATGAAGTTCTCGGCACAATCTTGAAAGCAAATTCCAGTCATCTCGTCGCGCAACAAGACAATAGTTCACACTTGCCCAAGTTGAATATTCTCCAACATCATCTGTCACTGGAATGCAGCCTGCCGCAAGTGCATACACAAAAGGGAGAGTCACTCGTGAATGTGAATCAGTAAGAGATTTGGATCGCCACAACACGCAGATATCCACTCCTTTAAGAACCTCGATCGCCTGCTGTTCATTTTCAACCGTGATAACCCTCACCCCATTTGCACTGGTTTGAATACGTTGCACTTCATTGTTAACAGCTTCATTTCTCGCCTCTCTGATCAAGAGAAGTTTACACTGTTTGATACCAACCTGCTTTAGAAACTGCTCTAGCTCTTCCTGAATGTAGGCGGTATCTGGATCACTCCAGAATGCAATTACATAGTCTTTTTTATCAAATCCCAACTTGGTTTTTTGCTCAATGGGATTGATTAATGATCGCACAGACCCATCCAGAAGCGTTGGACAAATGGTGATAGCAGCAAATGGATCATCATCCTCACTGTTCATTTCCCTCATTAAGGTTAGAGGATGTTCTTCAAATCGACGCACAATTTCTGTAAGCTTGAATGGTTCACTGTCGGGTTTAGCATGGCTTAAATTAGCAATACTGTCATCCTGATTGTGAATAATTTGATGTAGTTTTTGTAGGAGTTCATGATGATGGCTGTATTCCAACGAAAGAGATGCTTCTGAGAGCAATGCTACTGTTGAGCAGATCACACAGCGGCTGAACACCATTAAAATGTCACCTTGAATAGCTGATAAAACAGAATGAACGCAGGCTTGAATTTCCTCATCATTAAAAGTTTCTATGGACAGGGTATTTCCAATTAAGTTGGGGCGTTTTATCAGCTTAAAACTAAAAGCATTGTCTTGAAGTGGCGATCGTTTCTTTAGATCTAAAGTGAGGGTTAAAAGTTGCACATCAAACGTACTTGATAACACAGTCGCAATGGCTAAGGCTCTCAACCAATCTTCCTTAGATTGATCGGAGCAGAGGATACAAACTCTGGGTTTAAAGTTGGTTTGAATATCAAGTGATAGAGTGTGCTTCTCGATTGAGCCTAAAGCTTTCTTTTGAACAATGCTTTTCACATCCAAGTCTGCATATAGCTTTGTAACTTGGCTCCATGCCACATTTCGACGATAAAATACAGTGTAATGTGGAATGACCATTGGTTCAAACAGGAAGGTATATCTTAGGGCAAGATCCCAATCTTGCAGACGGACTAAAACTTCATCAAAACCACCAAGCCAATCAAATAAATTGCGGTGATGGACTAGACTATTTAAGTCAATAAAATTCTTATTTAGAAGCTTATAATACTCAAACGATTGATATGACAAGCTCTGCAATTCTACTTTCGTTTTAACAAGTTCAGCATCCACATATCCCGTATAACAAGACATTGCACTAGGTTTACTTTCAAGATTCTGAATGCAAAGCCATAGATGTTGAGGATGCCAGATATTATCTGAGTCTAAATAGGCAATATATTTTCCACTGGCATGACGTAGACCATGATTACGGGCTACAGCACCGTTTGCTTTCGGAAGCTGGAAATAGTGAATTCTTGGATCTTGAAACTGTTCAATGACTCCCTTCGTATTGTCAGTGCTGCCATCATCACACACGAATAATTCCCAATATTCATAGGTCTGATCAAGAACACTTTGAATGCCATCCGCAATCACATATGCCCGATTAAAGGTAGGCATAATAATGGACACTAGTGGGGGTGTTCCGTTCCAAGTAGCCGGAGTGGACAAATGATGCAGTAATCTCGTTTCAGAATCAACGAATTTGGAAATAAAGTCTTTGTAGGTATCTGTTTGTCGCTGAATACGCCAGATCCACTCATAGAAGACAGGTGGTTCAGTCGAAATATTTCTCAGTCCGTATTCTAAACCGGATAGGTTAGAGTGAAAAAATTGCTGCTGAAGTAGATCAACTTTCTTTTGAGTTGTAGCGATCGCATTCAGCCCTAAACTGCGAACATTATTCCAGTAAACGCTGTTTTTGAGTAGTCTTGCGTTCCCTTTCGATGAAGTATTTGTAATCTGTGTTTGCTGTTGGGATTCTTGAAGTCTATGAACTTCGACTAAAAACTGCTTTACTCGATGTTCAAACGTATGATTTTCCAGAACGATTATTCTTGCCCGTTCAGCTTTTTGATAACGCTCTTGTTCATGCTGCGTGTAGTATGCAATCTTGTCTCGCAAGTCTTCAGCATGCTCATAGGTCTCAATGGAGTCACCAAAAATCTCATGCAGACCAAGAACGCGATCAGTAATTACAAACGTAGCGCAAGCACTTGCATCAAAGAGTCGATTTGAAAGAAACCCCTCTTGACGCATCGTATCCCAATGATCATTCAACAAGATTTTGCAATTGCTATAGTATTTGTGAAGTTGATCATTGGGGATATATGTTCCTTTAATTAAAGATTGAGGAACAAATTGTTCCCACAATGGACCATAAATGTCTAGATCAATATCAAGCTTGACACAATTTTGAACGATCGGTCTAAACACATTCCGTGAACTACCTACGAATAAAACCTTGGAAGTAGGTAGCTCTGAAGATGGCATCGGATAAAATAGAGCCGGATCAGTGCATTGATACATGCAGGAAACCGATGTTTTAAGCTGTCCGGCAAGTTTTTGAGAGAGGGTGGCTGAAGCAACAAAGATATGATCAAATGCATTTAATTCGTCATTAGATACGCGATCGGGATGACTAATCATCCATAAAAAACTTATTTGATGTGCTTTCGGAATATATTGATGCCGTCCCCGTAAGACGATGACTACATCATCTTGATCAGCAATATTTGTATTCCAAGCGTCTTGGCAATCTATCCTGACCGTGTGACCTAATTGCTCAAATGCTCGTTTAAGTGAATTTGCATAATGAAAATCTCCCCAAAGATACCCTTCTCTCAAATGAGGAGCGCAAATTTTGATACCAACTCGATAAAAAGTAGATCTATTAAACTGATGAATTGGTTTGGTCGCTGTTTTAACTTGAGTATCCGCGTGATTTAAACTCAAGTAGTGAGCTTGAGGATTAGGCAACATGAATTGTGAGATTGTTTGCAGTTTAAGGGCACACTGATAACTTTCCATTGCTTCATAAGTTAAACCTTTGCTTGAAAGCGCATCTCCTAAACCGCGATGTGCCCATTGAAGTTCAGGATTAATTTTAAGAGCTTGCCGATATGTTTGAGCCGCTTCATCCCATCGGTGTAGGCTCATAAATGTTTCCCCTAATCTACGGTGAAGAGATAGATCAGGGCGTAACTTCAGCGCATGGAGATATGCCGCGATCGCTTCATCCCATTGCTCTATTCTGGTTAACATTTCTCCTAATTTATAATGAGCAACTGGAGAACTGAAGTTATACTCCCGTTGCTCTTGTTCTCCATGTTGGAGAAAATGTTGAATAACCTTATATTTATTATTCCCATAAACTTGTTTTACGTCTGGATTGAGACTCAGATAATTTTTGCAATCGAAATCTTCAGGTAAATCGGATTTCTTGAAGCCAATCTGTTCATAAAATTCATCTTCTGAACCATAGCGCTTCTCAAATTGCCCATGTTGAATCCAATGCTGATAAGCTTCCTCAAAATTAGAAAGATATCTGAGGTCTTCATAGTATTCAACATAAAATTCCCAATCAAACGCCCATGATAAGTGATTCTGGCTTGATTTTTTATCAAAAGCTTGCTCTGACCAATCCCTCTGGCTCAACATGTCTTTCACCTCCATAATAGATTTAGCCGACTTAGCTAATACCATTCACTCAACTTATGCGATCGGAGTTCATACGTTTCTGAGGTCGCATCACTGTAACCCACTCTGCACTATTCTGCAATTTTCAGTGAACTTAACTGTCCGATGGTTGTAACACAGAACTAAATCTTTAGATTTTCATCGCTAAAGAGTTTATAGTTGATTACAAATAAATATAAAACTTTAATTACACCGCTCAAACAAGTAAGGGTACGGCATGCCGTACCCCTGCTTATTGAACCCATCTAAGCTTTCACATCTTTAGAGCCGCGTGACGCTCTTTAACAATTCTTTTAACCGTTGTTTCACTTGCGCTTCCTTCCTTGCTAGTGCGGCTCCCGCTTCACCCATCTTGGCTTCAAACTCAGTCTGCCGTGCTTGAACTGGATCAACCCCACTCGATTCAGCCCTTGCTTTTGCATTGTCATACCACGCTTTCGCGTTTTCCAAATGCTGCTTCACCTCTTCGTAGCGATCGCCATACCGAGCCGCCAAATTTGCATCAATCAATTCCAGCCGAGTTCTAAGCTTGGCATATTGTTGTCGCAGCGTTGCAAATTCATCTCGCTCTTTCATAGCATTAACAACTGTCGCGATGAGTGATTTGAGATCATGAGAGGCTGTTTTTTCTGACACTTCAATCTGGGTCAAAGCACCATCAATATCTGATTCAAGCTGCTGTTCTTGCTCATCAATTTGAGCTTGCAGTTGATCGACTTGAGCTTGGGTTTCAGCAATCTGCTTGCGTCGAGATTCACTGATCCCCTCGATCACACCTTCAACAGATGCTGCAACCCCTTCCTTGACATCCTTGCTTTTTTCTCCCAATGTTTCAACCACTGCTGTGATTGCATCTTGGGCGATCGATCGCAACTCCTGAGAGCCTGCCTTAAACTCTGCAATTGCTCAGAAACAGCCGTTTGCACAATTCCTTTAATACGATCTGCTCTCAAACTGCCTTCAACTTTTGCTTTTTGAAGATCAGTGGACACTCTCTCTTTTACAGAAATCGGATCAGACATAAATTCACCCTTTGAAATGAATTAACTCCATCAACGCTCTAATCAAATCGAACTCAATTTAATTAGATGCATCCAAAATTGACTTGTGACACAAATACCAACGTTAAAATCTACTAGTTTTTAGTGTTGAGTCACTAACCTAATCGTGGCAAATTCCCTAAGAAGTTATTGGTGTTAATAACCCAACATAACAGTGGCAATAGCCCTACCAAAACTACTTAATATACTATTACGTAGAATTACGAAATGTTAACTGAAACAACGATCTGCTTGCGGATGGCGATTCTTGATTGGGTAAGGTACATTTGCAGAGCAAAAGGGATTTTGTTCCAACGCTTAAAAACTTAACCTTCTTAAAAACTCAACCTTAATGAGTAAAGACTACAGGGGCGATCGTAGAATGCTTTCCCTCTTTCCTGAATCTACTAAACGAGGGATCTTCCGTTCTCTCCCACACTTCACCTTTCTCAGAAATGCTCACCCTTTTCTCATCTAGCTCTCATTCTGGGGGCAGATGATGAGACCTATCTGGAATCCGTAAGGTCAGTGTTGAAGAGTGCCGTGAGTAGGCTGAATTCTCTTGGGTAGCGGATCACGACTATTTTTCAAAAGACCATCCACAATCTGCAAAATTCGCTATAATTGCGTTCAATAAATTCTGAAAGACTGTTACAAAACTTAACATACTCATACGACAGCTATTTTAATAGGAGTGACCGCCATGACGACAGAATCTACCACTCAAACTCGACTCATTACCTTCCTGCGCGACGAGTTGGCGGTTCCTGCGTCTGCGATCGCTCTTGCGCTGCGCCAACCTGAACAGAACTCAACTGTATTGCCTATGGTTCTTTGGCAGTATGGGTTAATCACGCTAGAGCAGCTTGATCAGATTTTTGATTGGATGGAGACCGCCTGAGCAGAGCATCTGTTCCACTTTTAGAGCCTATCCGAAACCCTATCTTTGAAGTGGGGTGGGCAATGCCCACCCTGCCTGTGATACTGATATGGACGGGGTGGGATGCCTATCCTACTAGAGACGTAAAGAAGTTGCACATGGCGTAAAGTCGCAATTACGCATAGGCGATCCCAAGCAAGTTTTGAACGTTTGTAGTGCAGGCTTCTGCCCTGGGTGGAAGATATCCGCCCTAAGATTTACTATTCAAGCTGGATGCTGCGATCGGCTGATAGAGGAACATAGGAGTGATGTTCTCGGTGTTTTGGTGGTTAACCGTACCAATCTAGAATTCTGAGATTTAGTTAAAGAATCTAAAATTAGTGTGTAGCTTTCAAGGTTGCGAGTTAAATTTCATGGCGGAGAATTGACTTTATCTAAGGATGAAAGCTGAATCCTTGACTCTTAAAACCCCTGATCTTTAACTCCCAATCCCTCAACTACATCAGAATCTTAAGAAGAGGAACGTTAAAAGAATGGCGATTAAAGACCAACCTCAGCCCTCTCGTGCCCGCCAGATTGGTAACATTCTTTTGCTAGTATCTGGGTTGTTCCTACTGGCAAATCTTTTTCTACCAAACTTATTCGGTCAGCCTATTCCGAGGGTTCCCTATAGCCTGTTCATTCATCAGGTGCAAGATCATGAAGTGGCGCGAGCTTCTGTCGGTCAAAACGAAATTCGATATCAGCTTAAAGGAGAGAATGATCAGCCTGGAGCCGTGTTTTCCACTACGCCTATTTTTGATTTGGAATTGCCTAAGCGCCTGGAAGACAATGGGGTTGAATTTGCGGCAACTCCACCTCCTCGGAACAGTTGGTTTGGTAACATCCTGAGTTGGGTCATTCCGCCTCTAGTATTTGTGGCAATTTGGCAGTTCTTCATTAGCCGGGGAAGCGGTGGACAGCAGGGTGTCCTTTCGATCGGCAAGAGCCGAGCTAAAGTCTATGTGGAAGGTGATTCTGGCAAAATTACGTTTGCAGATGTAGCAGGTGTGGAGGAAGCCAAAACAGAGTTAGTTGAGATTGTGGATTTCCTGAAGACGCCACAGCGATATATCCAAATTGGCGCACGAATTCCCAAAGGGGTACTGCTAATTGGTCCTCCAGGAACAGGGAAAACGCTGCTAGCAAAAGCAGTAGCGGGTGAAGCGAATGTCCCCTTCTTCAGCATTTCCGGTTCTGAATTTGTAGAGCTTTTTGTCGGGGTAGGTTCCTCGCGGGTGCGCGATCTGTTTGAGCAAGCCAAGAAGCAAGCACCTTGCATCATTTTTATTGATGAGTTGGATGCGATCGGCAAATCTCGTGCAACGGGCGGCTTTTACGGCGGGAACGATGAACGAGAGCAAACGCTCAACCAATTGCTCACCGAAATGGATGGATTTGCGGCAGGTGAACAAACGGTGATTGTGTTGGCGGCAACCAACCGTCCAGAAACGCTTGATCCGGCATTGTTGCGTCCCGGACGTTTCGATCGCCAGGTTCTCGTCGATCGCCCTGATCTACAAGGCCGTTTGGCAATCCTGGAAATCCATGCGAAAGAAGTGAAACTGGGTAAAGATGTCGATTTGAAAGCGATCGCGACTCGGACGCCTGGTTTTGCCGGAGCAGACCTAGCCAACTTAGTGAATGAAGCGGCTCTGTTGGCAGCTCGAAATAACCGAACTGCGGTTTCGCAAGCGGATTTTGCGGAGGCGATCGAGCGGGTTGTTGCTGGTCTGGAGAAGAAGAGTCGCGTCCTCAACGATAAAGAGAAGAAGATCGTTGCTTATCATGAAGTCGGTCATGCGATGGTGGCTGTGGTGATGCCTGGAAGCGGTAAAGTTGAAAAAATCTCGATCGTGCCTCGTGGGATGGCAGCGTTGGGATATACGTTGCAACTGCCAACCGAAGATCGTTTCTTGATGAGTGAGACGGAACTTCAGGGACAGATTGCTACCCTGTTAGGGGGGCGATCGGCAGAAGAAGTGGTCTTTGGCAGCATTACGACTGGTGCATCTAATGATCTGCAACGGGCAACGGATTTAGCTGAGCGAATGGTAACAACTTATGGCATGAGCAAGGTGTTGGGGCCGTTGGCATATCAGCAGGGTCAGCAAAATATGTTCTTGGGCAACGAAGCCCTAAATCCGCGTCGGATGGTTAGCCCTGAAACCGCAGAGGCGATCGACAAAGAAGTCAAGAACATTGTAGAGGCTGCCCACCATCAAGCGTTAGATATCCTGAAGGAAAATCGGGAGTTGTTAGAGACGATCGCTTCAAAGCTTTTGGAAACAGAAGTGATTGAAGGCGAAGAGTTGAACAATTTGCTGAATCAAGTTAAAACCGTCGAGTCTCCGGTAGCAGTAGGCACGTAAATCAGAGCGTTGCTAATTCTAAACTGAAACAATTGAAACAAGTGAGTCCGCCCTTGCGGACTTTTTTCATAGCCGTTTATCGGAAAAATATCAATTCGATAATTCCCTATTTTCTAACCCACGGAATTAAAGGATCTTGAGCCAGTCGATCGGATGCGGCATAAGCGCCATAGCGATTGAGATGGCTAGGGTCGGAGAAATAGTGATAGTCAGTCGTCCACAGTTCGCCAAGATCGCGAAAGCTCAATCCGGGATGGCGTAAATCTAAATTCACCATGTAATCGCGGAAGGCTTGTTCGGGTGCGAGACGATCGGCATCCAGATATTCATCCGTCATCGGCAAATTCACAAAGACGACTGGAATCTGTTGGGCTTGCGTGTATTGCAGAAACGTGATCAGGGCAGTTTCTTGACTACCGCGAATCTGGAAGTCGTTGTAATCACGATCGTATGCCCCCGGAACTTTCGCATACTCCTGATAATACGTTGCCGGATTGAACTGAATACCGAGTGAAAGGAACCCGTCTAAATCGACTAGCTCATAGTCTGGCGGCAGGTTGACGGCAGAATGAGTAGGGGTGGCGGTGGGATTGGGGAGCGGAGGTTGGGGGTTGGGCAGGAGCGTAGTGACACCGTCTTTGAGGAGATTTTTGAGGCGATCGCGCTCTCCATATATCCCAGACGCAATCCCCAATTGGCTGCTAAACCAGCGATCGAGGGCTTTGTAGCTGTCCGTCAGCGAGAGATTGATGCTTCGAGGGTTAGAAACGACAACAGGATAATTGGCGGCATCCGTGGAGGGCATCTGTGGATTCGGCAAGACGAGACGACCCTGGATAAGTTCTTGATAGGCTGGAGATGCCACAATTCCATTGAATGTCACATCAACTGCATGGCTATTAAAAGCTCGTGCGCCATCTGCCCAAAGAATCAAGCGTGGCAATTGATCAGGCTTAAGCACCTGCCGCATCAACAGATCCACAACCTGAGCCGTTGCCCCATTCACGCCAAAATTAAACACTTTAATATCGGGATATCCTGCATTCGCCAGTACTTTTTCTAAGGCAGCTGGATCGACTCCCCGCAATGCTCTAGAACTACCGATGATCATCACATCCGGCGGTCCCGACTCTTCCAGCACTCGATAATAGAGTTTGAGTTTGTCATTCAGTTGACGGCTGTTGAAGCTTGAAATCGGCGGATCGGCGGCAAGGTTTTCTGCTAGCGCTAAGTTAGCGGCTGGATTAGGCGGTGTGTGAGGCAAGTCACCCGGAGTAGGGGCTGTCGCAACTGGTTTTTCAACTGGGTTTTCAACTGGTTTTTCAGCCGGACGCGGTGCAGTCGATGCGGGTATTTCGTCACTAGAGGCGGTAACGGGGGCGGGGGTAGTAAAGCCTTCTACCTGGAACGCCTCAGTGTCAGTATCAGGCGATCGAGGCGAGGTCAGATCTGGAATCGCCGACTCCGACAAATCAGATTTGCCCTCCGACGTAACGGGAGTCGTTGAGGAGATAACAGAGGTCGAGGGAGTAGGGGGGTGGGGGAGAGAGGGAGTGATTTGGGCGATCGGAGGTTTAGCATGTTCTCGTGCTTTGGCGAAACGAATTAATTTTCCGAATGCCCAATTCATCTGGAAGGTAAGCAGAATTCCCAGAACTCCCCAGACGATCGCAAGGGTCGCTCCGTGCTGACGACGATTGATCTCTCCAGGCAAAGCAAGCGTCTCAACTTGAGAGTCTGGGGGACGATAGACGAACAGTTGAGAATGAACTAAGAGGTGTTGCAGAGTGTGAACGATGCGTTGTCGAAGAGTGACCCAGGCAGTTTGAACATCGGCAGGGGTCAAGTCAGGACGGATACCCGATTCACCCGACTCAGAAAGCAGATCGCTGATATAGGCATCTGTCGCCGCGAATTCGGGGGTCGCTTCAGGGACAAGACGATCGCGAGAAACAAAGTCAACCCCATAACTCCACAAGGGCTGTTTTTGTCCGGCTCGTCGTCCATAAATCCGGACTCCCGTGATATCCTGGCGTTTGAGAGATTTCAGGAAACGGACGATCGTTCGCCCTACCCGTCGCTGCTCCGGACAAATCGGCGCTTCGCTCATGATATGCAGCAAATATTTCGGGCAGGGTGGATCATTAAGATCGATCCCCGTTGGGTCAGGTTTAGGCAATAGCTGGAGACGGATTCCTCCCGTCGCTAAATATTTATCAAGATCGGGATTCAATAAGCGGTGCAGGAGAAATGCGATCGCCTCCCAGTCGCCCTGTTCTGCCAGAGCCACCGCTGATTCAGCTAACGCTGGATGCAGGTTCGCCGGAAGTTCTAACCATTCCACCCAAGCCGGAGTTTCTTCACCCACCACTTGACCATAAATCGTCGCCGAGTGAATGCCTTGCGGTGCCAATGTTTCCAGAAGCGGGGTGGCGATCGTCTTCACCTGCCCCTGATGCGGAATCAGCGGGTCTACTTTGGCATTGGCTTTAGTGGTGACACGGCGTTTAGAGGGGAAACCGCAAAACAGATGCAGCGTTGTTTCCTTCAGAGAGGCGGTAGAAACCTGGAGTCCGAAATTTTTTAATCCCTGATTCAGCAACCGTCGAATCGCCTCAACGTCCCCCCATCGTGCCCACTCCCGTAACATATCTTCGGGTAGCGTCAAATCGACTCGCAGCAGCCAATCTGGTTTTTTCTCTCCGGCAACCTGAAACAGAATTACGGCATCGCGGTATCCCTCTAGTTCTAAATCGCGCAATCGTTGGGCGATCGTCTCTCCAACCAGGGACGGAGCAGGACTATAGATGGCTTCACAGGCAACCCACAATCGCTTCGTCGTTAGCAACGTTCCTAACGGAAGTCCATTTGAGTAAACACTTGATGTCAACGTACAGGGAATCGATTTGAGAATCACTCGAACCGCAATCCCCAAATCGCTGAGCGTTTCGCTGAGATAACATGCCAATGCTAACTCTTGACCCTGCCGCGCTAGAGTGCGATTGGACAGGGGCAAGGGCAGAAGCGATCGGTCGGGTGGAAGGGTGAGGGGATGGGAAGGATGGGGGGATGGGGGAATGGG
>JAAUSF010000112.1 GCA_012033255.1 Cyanobacteria bacterium RU_5_0 | reverse complement strand
CGTGGTTTGCCATGGCGTCGGGGCAATCCCCGGTGTGGTTGGCCCTGGATTAGCGTGGTTGCCGTGGCGTAGGGGCAATCCCGGCGTGGTTGCCCTGGATTAGAGGGCAAACACATTGATCTGCCCCGACGGAAATCCGGAATCGTGCAAGTTATCTAGTTCAGATTCATCAGGAACGATCGCCCCGCTCCCCTTGTTCTGTGGCAGCATACAGTCCTGCTAAGACGGTCCAATCGATCGCGTTTACCCGTGCATCATAGAGGGTTACATCAAAAAAGGCGAACACAATACAACTCCAGAAGGCGAACCCATAGCCCAATAAGATTGCCGAGTCAGGGGGGGTGAGTTGTTTAGAAATCAGAAGTTTGACGGCGCGGAAGCACAGATAGCCAACCCACAGCGTGAACCCGATCGCGACGATCAGGCCTGCCTCTGATGCCAGCAAGAGCCAAAAATTATGGGGATGGGTGACATTGGCGCAGAGAACATTCACAGTGTCGGATTGTTGTTCGGCAATGCATTTAGGATATTGGGCTAACAGACGAGCCGGATACTGCAACTTGTAGTTTCCCAGCCCCCAACCGAGCCAGGGACGTTCGCGGATCAGGTCGATCGCGATTCCCCAGGTTCGCTGTCTCGGATCGTTGAGCCAGGAGAGAAGCGAGAGCGATCGGCGTCCGATTCCTAACCAGGCGGCTCCTGCTAAAATGCTCGTGATGCCGACTAATCCGGCGGATAAGAGGGTGCGATTCGATCGGGTACACAACGCTAGCAGAGCGAGTTGGGAAACAGCGACAATCAAACCATTACGGGAACCTGTACAGAAAATGCCGACGAGACAGAAGAAGGTGCCGAGATAGAGGAGTGGTTTGGGAGAGAGTTGGGAAGATAGAGCGGAGCGCTGGCAGAGGGAGTGATAAAGGATCAGTCCGAGTCCTAAACCCAGAATCAAAACAAGATAGCTGGCTAGCCAGTTGGGGTGATCGAACATGACCATCGATCGCCCTGCATGGGGTCGATCGCGTACCCATCGGATGAAAGGAATCCGGCGAATCGATCGGGGGATAAACTCGCTGCGGAGGAGATATTCGATCAAGGCGATCGTGTTAATCGGGATGGTGGCAATTACCAGCGTCAATGCCAATCGTTCTAATCGTTCAGTTCCTCTTAAGACAAAAGGGATGACGGCAAAGTATAAAAAATATGGCAAGAAATTGGCGAGTTGGAGGAATGCTTCCGGGCGATTCTCGGCAAAGACACAACTCAGCAGCAATAATCCTGTCATCCACAGCAAGCCGTTGCGCGTCAATGGATCAAGGGCAGTTCGCTTGAATTTTGCGAATAGAGAAAGGGTAATAGTGAGCAGCCCTGCGATCCCAACGTAAGACAGATAAAGCAGCCCAACCAGAGCAACTTGAAGCAGCCAATAATAGGACTGGAGCGTTGGGAGAGTACTACTCATGATTTGAGGACTGAAACTTGAGAACGCCCTGGTCAGCTTGTCTAAAGCAGATCGAGGAGGGAGGTAAATGATTGTGCTAACAGATGAGCAGGTGATCACCATTCATCGCTTGCTGATTTGTATCTTGCTGAACGAAACTGATCAAGTACTCGATCGCAACTCAGCCGTGCGAACAGAGAGTTGTTGGGTACGATCGCCCCGTTTCAACATTACTTGGAGTGATTGACCAATGGTAGTGCGATCGATCAAACTCTGTAACTGTTCAGAGGATGCGACGGGTTGCCCTTCAACCTGAACGATCACATCGCCTCGACGAATTCCAGCACTGGCAGCAGGTGAGTCAGGTACGACGCCAACCACTAGCACGCCGTTCACTTCAGGTAACAACACAGTCGTGTTGGGGTCAGCATTGTTTTGCTTTGCTAAATCTGGAGTCAGCGTGGCGATCTGTACTCCCAAGTAGGGATGGGATACTTGCCCTCCACTCGCGAGAACTGGCGCAATCTCTTTCGCTTTATTAATTGGAATAGCAAACCCAATTCCCATTGCATTCGCCCGAATCGCCGTGTTGATGCCGATGACTTCCCCTCGTTCATTCAACAACGGACCGCCAGAATTGCCAGGATTGATGGCTGCATCGGTCTGAATAAAATCCAATCGTTTGTCAGGAATGCCGACTAAGGCGCTGGAACGGTTAAGCGTACTAACAATTCCCAGGGTTACTGTGTTGTCTAAACCCAGAGGATTGCCAACCGCGATCGCCCAATCCCCTACTTTTATGTGATCAGAATCTCCTAACGATGCCGTTGGTAAACTCTCACCCTGAGTGTTGATCTTGACGACGGCTAAGTCCGTCACTTCATCGACACCCAACACCTCACCATTAAAGCGACGACCATCCTTAAGAATTACCGTAACCTGATCCGCATCTTCTACCACGTGAGCATTCGTTAGAATCGTGCCGTTGCCATCCACAATAAACCCTGAACCTTGTCCCTGTAACCGTTCTTCATAGGGCTGTGTTGGTAATCCATTGCCGAAAAAGCGACGGAAGAACGGATCGTCATAAAACGGGTCAGGACCGCGTGTGATGGTGCGTTCAGTATCAATCCGGACGACGGCTCTCCCTACTTTCTCGACGGCAGCCGCGACAAAACTGCCTTCCTGCTGAGGGAGCGGTGCTTGTGCTATTGGAATGGGTGCATCTGGAATGCTATCCAGACTAATCTCCGATACTAGAGTGGAGGAATGAAATGGTGAAGCGATCGGTTCTGCCCAAGTGGGTGAGACCTGAAACGGACTGAACGCCAGAACCACTCCCAAAACAATTGCCAAGATGCGAGTGATCATTTCGTGGTAAACCCAAAGTCTATGTTTTAGCCATAGCTAATTTTAGGGGAGCATAGGAATTTCCTGACAAGGGGAGGCTAAGTTCGGTTATACCTACCTAACTTAAACGAGCGGTACATTCTAAGATTAACTGCTGATTAATTAGCGCATGCGGCTGAATTTCTAGAACACGACGAAACGCTTGGATCGCCGCCAAATATTCTCCCGATGCCGCATAGCATAAGCCCATGCCGTGAAGTGCACCAAAGTGAATGGGATTGAGGTTGATCACTTGCTGACAGTCTGCCAAAGATTGGTGATAGTCTCCCTGAAGATAATAGAGAACGGCTCGTCGGTTCCAGGCTTCTGCAAAATCTGGCTGATCCTTAATCAAATCAGTCAGAACAGAGGTTGCTTCCTCAAACTGTCCTGATTCCAATAATGATTGGCTTTCTCCTAAGATTTCTAGCCCATAAGTCCCTTTTTGATTAAACCAGATTCGCCACAATTCGACAGTTGCTTGCTCCCGAATCGTTTCATCAGGCTTTTTCAGGTCTTCTAGCAGACGATCGATTAAAGTATCATCCATACAAACCCCCGCGAGACGGTACATTCCTAGCATGAATCCACATTAGCCATGTCTAACTTGGTATGTCACGGTAGCCATCTACTTCCTCTGCACTAAATCAATGTCAAATTCTGTTCATCTATAAAGTTTATTCGGCTTGCTTGACCGTTTCACGTTTATAGGCTGCCCAGCCCCCGTAATGAGAAATATCAGTCCAGTTATATTTTTCGACTAACTCACGCGGATAGAGAAATGCCGTTGCGGTTTCGCCATCGTCTAGCTGCACATCGGCGGGATACATATGGGGAGGCTCAGTGGCAACTAAATGTTGAAATTGCTCTAGAGACAGTTCATACACTTCACCTGGAATGGAAATGCCACCTTCATCAACTTGATAGATCGCTGGATGCCACCCATTTTCAGCCGCATGTAGGCGATAGAGAGGACGAGTTTTCGTTTCCTTGATAAACCTGGCTGATTGCAGATTCTTATGATCCGGTTGACCTCGTAAAGCAGAACCACAAATGAATACATGATGCATCGATCGTTCACTCCTTCATGCTAGATGCTGATGAGCCATAGCGTTGAATCAGGTGGGCAGTGCCCACCCTACAAAATTGATTTTGTCTACGAACACGAAAATCACAACTCAGAACCTGATTCAAGATTAAGATTTTGCACTTCTTGAATCACTCGTGCTTTGCTAGCCAGCAGATGAGTTTGGATGGCTTCAACGGCTGTAGGAACCTTGTGCTGAGCGATCGCCTGAAAAATTTGTCGATGCTCATCACGAATTTCTAACACCCTTGGATTATGTTGAGTGGTTTGCACTCTGATCAATGCCATTTTATCGAACACTTGATCTAGCAATGTGACGAGCCAGCGATTTCCAGAACTCTCTGCAATCAGCCGGTGAAAACGATAATCCAACTCCAGCATTTCTGAAGGCGCAACGATCGACGTTTTGCCGTTACCCTGTCCTTTCTCAGTTTCACTCTGTTGACCTACGAGTTGCTCTGCTTGCGTCACCAGTGCTTCTAAGTCATATAGCTGAGTCTTTGTCGCACTTTGACACGCTTCTTGCACCGACAGTTGCTCTAAAGCAATCCGGCAGTCATAGAGTTGAGCCGCATCGATCGCAGAGATCGTGGTCACTCGCAATCCACCATTAGTATCAGCAACCACCAACGCATCTCGCTGAAGTTGCCGCATGGCTTCTCGAATAGGAGTTCGACTAACCTGAAGGTGTTCTGCCAGTTGAGTTTCTACCAGTCGCTCTCCAGAGACTAGCTCTCCAGATAGAATGCTGGCTCGTAATGCTAGATAGGTTTGTTCGTAGAGAGATTTGCTCCGTTGAACGGAGGGTAATGATAGGGTCAAGGCTTTTCCTCCTAATCGACGCCCATGCTGCCAACTTAGCCTACCTAAAATTTTTCTTGTTCACCTGTAAAACCTGTAAAAAAAGATCGCACTTCGTATACAGTATACAACCAACTTCTTTCAACTCTATTGCCCATAACGTAGGGGAGACGTAGGGATAGTGCCCGATCGCCAGTCCTCTAGAGGGCTACAGTTGAGTTACGATCGCAGAACGGGCCTCTGCATATCTCTATCACTTGGCAATGAATCATCCGTTCATTGATGGCAATAAACGAACTGCATTCGCAGTCATGGATACTTTTCTGCGATTGAATGGCGACTCTCTGAATTTGACGAATGAGCAAGCCTATGATCTGGTGCTGCAAGTTGTGCAAGGAACGATCAGTAAATCTGAATTAGCTAATCCTCTTGCAGAAGCATTGAATGTTTTAAGCAACGGCTGAATCAGGTAAGGCAATTTGACGAATCGCTTTGAGAGTTTGGAGAAGGAGAACCGATCGATCGACTTCAAAAAGGTGCAGTGGCGGCAATAGTTGATAGGTCGGTGGAGTATCTTGTTGAAGATGAACAAATTGATAATTGAGTCCGTTGGTTACTAATCCCCACACCGAGTCTTGATACATCAAACTGGTAAATGCATAGGTCAGCAGTTGAGACAAGCCTACGGATGGATCAATGGCGCTATTTTTAGATTCAATCAGCAAAATCCAGAAGGGTTGACTACCGGAAGGAGCCGTCTGATTGATTGCCAGAATGTCAAACCTGCCAGTAATCACTGTATCTTCATCTGCGGGATCATCAATCGAGATCTGATCGATCGACTCCTCCAAACAAAGTTCCACGGGATACCGATAAAAACCTGCCAAGCGAATCAATGGAAAAGTCGTCAGCGCTTTAACCAATCCTTCTGGAACTTTATCTGCAATCAGGTATCGATCGAAGTCCTCTGCAATCTGCATCAGTTCTTGCTGCTCGAATGAGGTCAAGGGTTCTAGGGACAGCAACATCTCATACGTCCCGATCGGCTGTTTTTGAAACCCTAGAAGACGATGAACCTCCTTTATGGAAAGTTTTTCAGCGTTGAGAGCCATCCTGAAACCCTCCTATCTTGGCTGACCCTATTTTATTGACTGAAGCAGGCTTTTTTCTAAGGCTGAGAGTCGGCGTTGAGTTTCGGGCACCCTAGCGGCGGAAGGGATTTAACCACTCGCTTTCTCAGGCAATCGTCACATGGTATCCACAGCCCACACTCAAAGCCAACCACGAGAATTCGCCTCGTTACCTGGTCTGGAACATTTGAAAGTTACTTTAGTTGTCAGTGATCTCTCCAAACGCGGGGCAGGACGATGGGGCGGTGCGGTGCGTCCATTCTTATTGGCGCAAGCCCTACGGAAATTAGGATGCCAGGTAAAGTTGGTAGGATTTACGTTTGGAGAGGAAGCGACGATCGCCCCCATGCCTGATCTGGACGTTGTAGCGATCGCGGGCAACCCTTACCCTGCGTTCCTCAAATCGGTTTGGACGCTGTTGCAACACATCGACGGGGACATCATTTACGCTTATAAACCCAAGCCCACTAGTTTTGGCGTTGCGCTGTTGCAAAAACTCCGCATGGGGCATCCTTTGATTCTGGATATTGATGATTGGGAATTAAGCTGGCATGGGGGAGACAAGGAAACCTATCGCCCCACGCTAAAACAATTGGCACGAGACACTCTCAAGCCAGATGGAGCTTTACGGAATCCGGATCATCCGGTGTATTTGAGATGGATGGAAGCACTCGTCAATCGTGCAGATGCCGTGACGTTGCATACGCAGTTTTTGCAAAATCGGTTTGGCGGCGTGTATGTCCCTAACGGCAAGGATGTTTCGCTGTTTAATCCGGAGGAATACGATTCGCCAACGCTGAAGCAGAAGTATAAGCTCTCTGACTATCGAACCTTGATGTTTCCGGGTGCGCCTCGTCCTTATAAAGGCGTGGAAGATGTGCTGATGGCGTTGGAACAATTGAATCAACCGGATTTGCGATTGGTCATTGTGGGGGGCAGTCCGTATGATGATTACGATCGCCAATTAACCGATCGCTGGGGAAACTGGATTATTCAACTCCCGAAAATCCCTCATCCGCAGATGCCGGAAGTGATTGCTGCGGCCGATGTGATTGTCGTTCCCCAACGCGACACGCCCGCCGCTCAAGCACAATTTCCGCTCAAGCTAACCGATGGCATGGCGATGGCGAAGCCAATTTTGGCAACCCGCGTGGGCGACATTCCAAGGATCTTGGGTAATACGGGTTATCTCGTTGATCCCGATTCACCTACGCAACTAGCCACCCAAATTGAATGGGTGTTTGCTCATCTGGAAGAGGCGATCGCTCTTGGCAAACAAGCGAGGCAACGCTGCATTGAAACCTGTAGCATTGACACAATGGCAATCTTGCTGTCGGATGTAATTTCGCAGTTGAATCAGTAGTTGAATCAGTAGGATGGGTACTGCCCATCAAAAGCTTGAACGAGCGAATCCATAACAGTTTGGCGGGCAATGCCCGCCCTACGGAAATGGTTGGTTACTCAAAACTCAATATCAGCGAAGCCGGAATAAAAGAAACTGATTGACTTGTAAATCATTGAAATTGTCATCGCTAACCAACAACAAACTTTGGCTACCATCTGGTAATCGCGGTCCTAATGTCATGCCTTCCAGGTTGTCTAAGGGGATGTCCAGTTCGCCTAGATCGAGGAGCAATTCTTTGTAGATGGATGTGAGGTTTGTCAGTCCTTTGAGACTAGGAAACCCAGAAACATCCGTGGCACCGCCTGTAGCGAGTTGAAAAATTTTGGCATTGACACCCACCGATCGCCCAAAGGAGCGTTCTAAGCCCAGTAAATGTCCTCCTTGCTCCAGTGTAACCAGATCGGTAAGCCCGATGTCTTCGGCTCCGGCTGGCAAAGGTTCGACGAAGTAAACATGTTCGGCAAGTAGCGTGGGTAGGCTTTCCCCAACGAGATAATGAAGGAAGCGAACAGGAGTTTGGGTTGGATTATCTGGCGCTGCGGGATCTGGTAAATCTTGGCGTAAAGCCGATTCAGTTGCACTAAACAGACGGAAGGGTTCGAGGGAGTTTGGGGCTGAGCCTTCTGCATCGATCGTCAGTGATTCAAACCCACGATTATCCTGAACGCCGATCGGTTGTCCATCTATTTCGTTGGGCACATAGCGCACTGGAATAGGTAAGCGTCTGCGCCACTGTCCGGTTTCCAGGTCAAACTCATCAATGAACGGAGGAATACCCTCTTCAGTGACCCCTTCGCTGGCAATGAATACCGTTTGACGAGGAGAGAGCGCAATGCCTTCAAAATCGATCGTGCCCGTAGCGTAAGGATTGCCGTCCTCACCTGTGAGCGTTGTCACCTTTTCCACCTCTACAGCTTGAATCTCGATCGCCTCTTCTGTCTCTCCGTTAGGGCGATCGGCATCGACGATTAGTTTTAGGGTGTAGAAATGGGCGGGTGCAATCGTGCTGCGATCGTCAGACACGGCATAAAACCGATCGCGCTGACGATCATAGACAATCCCCGATAGCCCTCCTACCGTTGTCCCTTCAAACTCCAACTTTGGCAGTTGATAGTCGCCCAAGAAATCTAGTGACAGATTTAGAAAAATCCGATCTTCCGCCTTCACTTGGGGAATGCGGCAGCTAGCCAGGAGCATTAAGAGCAAAAGGGCGATCGTGACACCTGCAACTTTCAGCCACAATTGGCGATCTCCCCTGTGATTCACCCAGAAAATCCGTTTCATGACGGCGATCGACCCTTTGTTTCAGAAATTTGCTTTACTTCATTCACGGAAACACTTAACGCCTCTGCAATTTGCTCTGCGGTTAAGCCCATTTTCAGCAAGCGGGGAATCGCCGTCAAGAGTGCTTGTTCTGCCTGGACTCGTGCCTGTTCTGCCTGGATTCGTGCTTGTTCGGCTTGCTCCCGCAACTGTTCGGCTGATTCCCTCGCTTCCTCTGATTCACGATGGCTCAACAGTTTCTCTTCCGTTTGCGGATCATAAAATCGTAGCCCTCTAGGAACATCGATCAACGGAGGTGAGCCAACCAACCCCGGATAGATGGGATCTTGCAGGCGTAAATCAAGCCCCAAGACGCGACTATGGATGGAGAGAACATCTGGACCTTCGGTTTTTGTAGCTGATAACACTTGAGTAGGGATGAATTGATAGCGACCGTTTGCTAGCCGCAAGCCTTTCAATTGTGGCTTTAAGTAATCTCCAATTGGATCGTATTGAAAATATTCCTGAACTCCCAAACTGGCATAAAGGCGCGGTTTCTCGACTTCATCCTGCTGCTGAGTGGCTGCCGAGGTGATCTCTAAGATAAATGCGGGGACTTTGTTACCCTCTTCCCAGAGGAGGTATCTCTCGCGTTTTCGCTTGCTGACACCAAATATAACAAAGACATCCGGAGAGACAACGGCGGAGCGATCGCCTTTGCGGTAAAAAATCGGCAAGGCTCCAGATACATAAACATGTTTGCGGCTCTGAAAATGAATATCTAGCGCCTCGACAGCATAAATCAGGTAGTCACGAGTTGGGTCACTTTCTGCCATCGGTTCACCATCGGCTCTCGAATAATTAATACCATCTAGGGATTGACTAGTTAACAGGGACATCAAAATGCTCCAGATGCGATCTCATGCCTCATTAGCATTTTAGAGTTTGAACGATCGGTTCTCATCTTTTCCAAGTCTGAGCCAGTCTAGAAGCGATTCAGTATGATTGAGGATGGAATGCAGAGTAATCCTGCTCTGTCGTTTGTCTTTACGCTGTGGCTAAGTTTGTGAACGTTCCATCCCATGCAACTGAACTTGATTTAAACAGATTGTTTCCCTTCGAGTTGGATGATTTCCAGAAGCAGGCGATCGCGGCTCTGGATGCAGGTCAATCGGTTGTGGTCTGCGCCCCAACTGGTTCAGGGAAAACACTGATCGGAGAATATGCGATTTATCGGGCACTCGCAAATGGCAATCGGGTTTTTTATACAACGCCTCTGAAGGCATTGTCAAATCAGAAATTGCGAGATTTTCGCAATCGCTTTGGTGCCGATCGAGTGGGGCTACTCACGGGAGATCTGTCGATCAATCGGGATGCGCCTGTGGTAGTGATGACGACAGAAATCTTCCGCAATATGCTCTATGGGACACCCATCGGGCAGGTTGGGACCTCGCTAGTAGACGTGGAAGCTGTCGTGCTGGATGAGTGCCACTATATGAACGATCGCCAACGGGGAACCGTTTGGGAGGAGTCAATTATTTATGCTCCTCCGATGGTTCAACTGGTCGCATTGTCAGCGACGATCGCCAACAGCGATCAGCTAACCGACTGGATTAGCCAAGTCCATGCACCTACCCAACTCATCTACTCCGATTTTCGCCCCGTCCCTCTAGATTTTCACTTTTGCACTCCCAAAGGGCTATTTCCGCTCCTAAATGAAAAAAGGAAGAGCATTAATCCGCGCTTGAAACCGAAAGGTGGACGGCAACGAGGACGGCAAGAAGCTCCTAGTTTAGGATATGTCGTCACTCAATTGCAGCAGCGAGATATGCTGCCTGCGATTTATTTCATCTTTAGCCGCAAGGGGTGTGACAAAGCCGTTGTAGATTTAGCCGATTTCTCGTTGGTCAACAAAGCAGAAGCCGCGATTCTGAAGCAGCAGATTGACGAATTTCTCAAGCGCAACCCTGAAGCCGCCCGGACTGGACATATTGAACCTCTTTATCAAGGGATTGCTTCACACCATGCGGGGGTTTTACCAGCCTGGAAAGGATTGATTGAAGAGTTGTTCCAGCAAGGGCTAATCAAGATCGTGTTTGCCACAGAAACCCTGGCAGCCGGAATCAATATGCCTGCCCGAACCACAGTGATCTCTAGTTTGTCGAAACGAACCGATCGCGGGCATCGTCTGCTCAATGCTTCCGAATTCTTGCAAATGGCAGGACGCGCCGGACGACGCGGGATGGATTTATTGGGACATATTGTGACTGTGCAAACGCCTTTTGAAGGGGCATCTGAAGCCGCTTATTTAGCGACGTCCCAAGCCGATCCGCTGGTCAGCCAGTTTACGCCGAGCTATGGCATGGTGCTAAATTTGCTGCAAACTCACACTGTAGAAGAAGCCCAAGAGCTAGTTGAACGCAGTTTCGGACATTATCTTTCGACGCTTTATCTGAAGCCACAGCAGCAAGCGATCGTCGATCTTGCCTCTGAACTCGAACGGCACCAAACCCAATCAGCCGCGATCGACCCAGAACTGTTGGCAAACTACGAAAAGCAGTACAATCGCTTGAAAGAAGAACGTCGTCTGCTCAAAACCTTGCAGCAACAGGCACAAGAGATTGCCTCAGAATATTTGGCGACTACATTGTCATTTGCGATCGCCGGAACCATCCTCAGTCTCAAGGGCAAGAATGTACCCGTTTCGTCGGCGTTGCCTGCGGTGTTAGTGACAAAAACGCCGGGTTCCGGGCAGTTTCCCAATTTAATTTGTTTGGGGCAAGATAATCGATGGTATACCGTGACGGTAGGCGATGTCGTCGGGCTGCATATGGAACTTCCTCGCCTAGAAGCGGTTGATCCATTGACTCCCCCGGCGGAGCTATCTCCGAAAAAGCCAGGTTCAACGCGCAAAGGCGATCAGGAAACAGAGGCGATCGTTCAACAGATTCCGGCGATCCCGCCAGACCTTGACATTCCGCCAGAAGTCCAGGAACAACAGGGACGGGTGAATGCGATCGAAGCGCAACTGAAAACGCATCCACTCCGCCAGTTTGGAGAACCAGGCTACCTGCTAAAACGCCACACTCGGATAGCTAAGCTCCAAGAAGAAATTAGTGTTCGTCAGCGCAAACTCAGCCAATATTCTCAACGCTATTGGCAAGAATTTCTTAGCCTGATGGAAATCTTGCACCACTTTCGCTGTCTAGAGGGAACAGAACCAACCTCACTCGGACAAGTTGCTGCTGCCATTCGAGGGGATAACGAACTCTGGCTCGGATTAGCTCTTGCCTCTGGCGAACTAGATACCCTCGACCCTCATCATCTCGCTGCCGCCTGTGCTGCCCTCGTCACTGAAGTGTCCCGTCCTGACAACTGGACTCGTTATGATCCGTCTAGCGAAGTGGAAGAAGCCCTCAGTAGATTGCGTAGCATTCGACGAGAATTGTTCAAACTGCAACGACGCTATCAAGTTGCCCTTCCGGTTTGGCTGGAAGCCGATTGGGTTGGCTTAGTGGAGCAATGGGCATTAGGAATTGAGTGGACAGAACTGTGCAATCACACCAGCCTTGATGAAGGCGATGTAGTGCGAATTCTCCGGAGAACCGTAGATTTTCTCTCTCAAATCCCTCATGTGCCGCATCTCTCGAATGAGTTGAAACAAAACTCCCATCGAGCCATTCAATTAATCGATCGGTTCCCAGTCAATGAAGGAATGGATTGAACCTATTTATATTGACGCTTATGTCCAGTCTGCTTGAATTCTGATTCTATGTACGGGCGAATGGCGGTTTGCCCCTACTATCTTTCATTTATGCGAAGAGGGCAGAAATATCACTGCGATCGTATAAAAGTGTGGTTGTCACTGCTGGGTTGCAAGCTACTTCGATCGCTCGTTGATCAAAGAGAAATTCGCTATAGTCTGCTAAGTTATCTAACCCGACGAGGTTGAGTAAGACTTCAGCAAATATCCAAGTTGCCGTTTTGATTAGTAAGCTTTTGTGGTGTGCTTTCATCGTCCTGACCTCCGGGGCTTTTGGGGGATGCTTAGGTTTTGGGTGACATTCTGGGAAGCGTTTTAAAAGACTCTATAGACTTCTCCACAATGGGAGACGGTAATTATGCAAAGCGTGAGCGTTTTAACAATTCCTTTAAGAAAGGAGTGTTGTGATATTTAGGTGAGCTTATAGTTAATTACCTATCGTTTTATAGGGAAGATAACGGGAAGATATGCAGGCAACTGCCTATAAATTTTGAAACTTGTGATCAAGCTCACAAAAAATGACGCTGCTCAATCTGTAATGGTGGCTACTTTCCAATCGCAGAATCGATCGAAAGAATCCCTCGATTTCAGCACCGTTAATGTATTTACATGAGGCTTATTCACATGAGCCTCGCATCCTTACATTGGCGTATTAGCGAAGATCGATGTAAGTCCCACCGCGATAGGTGAAGCGCACAATCCCTTGAGGTAGAGCAGCCTGATGAGGCGAGTTGAGTTTTACAGGTACACCGCGATATTTACCGATCGCTTCATTTCCAGTTACTTCATTTGAAGACGTTGATTCATACCAAACACCGCGATAACGACGTTTCATGGGAAGATACTCCTCTTAAAAAATTTAATGAAGTCAAAATCCATTAATAATCTACATTGACTCCTAGTGAAATTATTAGCCACAAAACAGTTTTATTGCTCTATCTTTGGTACAAAAATCAAGTAAGGAATAGGGAAGAGATGAACTGTGATTTTTCATCCGTAGCGCAGATATCTTGCTTGCATTAAGAGATTTTGTGCCGATGTTCTAAATAAGTTAAGTTGTATATTGCGTGATTACCAGTTACCAATTACCAATTACCAATTAATGATTATTCGAGAAGCATGTGTCGATGATGCCTCAGCGATCGCTCGTGTCCATGTTGACTCGTGGCGCACGACATATCGTGGCATTGTGCCAGATGACTATTTGGCAAGTTTGTCTTTTGAGCGCCGTGAACGCAATTGGCAGCAACTGTTAAGTCAGCCTACTGAAAGGCGAGAGTTTATCTACGTGGCTGAATTAGAACCTGGACAAGTGATCGGATTTGCAACAGGAGGGAAGGAGCGATCGAATCATCCCATTTATAAAGGCGAACTCTATACAATCTATCTTCTGCAAAATTATCAACGCTTGAGAATTGGACATCAATTAACATTGGCGATAAAAAACCAATTCGCTGAAGCCAATATCTATTCAATGCTGGTCTGGGTTCTAGCCGATAATTCAGCTTGCCACTTTTACGAAGCGTTGGGAGGACAAAAGATTGGGGAACAACCAATTACGATCGGCGGGGCAACGTTGAAGGAAATTGCTTATGGCTGGATGGATACTCGTGTGATTCCTAAAATGCCAGAATGAACAGGACTTCATCCTTGTTTCTTAACCTGTTGATTCCCTCATCTTAATCTCATCCTCATACACTCCTGCTTATCCGATCGCTCGATTTGAGCATCATTCACCGATTGAGAGGAGTGAAAATGTTGCGTTTTTCCTGGTTAGGCTGGCTGGCAACAGCGACAGCCCTCATCATTCTATTTGTTCAGGGCGCGAATGCTGCCCTTCCCACATTATCGGGTAATCCACCGCTTGTCATCGGACATCGGGGCGCAAGTGGTTATCTCCCGGAGCATACGCTAGAAGCCTATCAAATGGCGATCGAACAGGGCGCAGATTTCATTGAACCGGACTTAGTTTCTACAAAAGATGGCGTTCTCGTTGCCCGTCATGAGCCAAATCTCATTGACACCACCAACGTTGCTGATATTCCAGAATTTGCCGATCGCAAGAAAACGGTACCTTTGGATGGAATCGAAACGGAAGGGTTTTTCTCTGAGGATTTCACATTAGCTGAAATCAAAGAGTTACGCGCCAGACAATCTCGCGCCTACCGCGATCAGTCCTACAATGATCAATTTGAAATTCCGACCCTTCAGGAAGTGATTGATCTGCTGAAGCAGGTTGAAGCGGATACAGGACGGCAGGTTGGTATTTATCCTGAAACGAAACATCCGACTTACTTTGATCAACTCGGACTTTCGTTAGAACAGCCCCTCATTGAAACACTGGTTGAAAATGATTTTACTGATCCGAGTCGCGTGTTTATTCAATCCTTTGAAGTGGCGAATTTGAAGGATGAATTAACGCAATTGATGGCAGACAACGGCATCGATTTGCCGCTCGTTCAACTCTATGATGAATTTCAACTTCAGCCCTATGATTTTGTGGTCAGTGGTGATCCTCGTACCTATGGCGATTTGATCACGGCAGATAGTTTGACGAATTTTGTCGCAACTTATGCTGATGGAATTGGTCCCTGGAAACGCACCTTTGTCTTAACCGAACCCGTTGCTCCGCCCGTCGATGCCAATGGCGATGGAAATGCCGAGGTCACAGAGCGATTGACAGGTGAAGTTTTGCCTGTGATTGCGGATGCTCATGCGGCGGGTTTGCTCGTTCATCCATATACGTTCCGGGATGAGGAGCAATTTTTGACGGTGGATTATGATGGCGATCCGAAAGCAGAATATGCACAGTTCTATGAGCTAGGCGTAGATGGCATATTCTCCGATTTTCCAGATACAGCCGTTGAGTCTCGCGATTTGGTGGCGGGTCGAGTCAGTCCGGCGATCGTCGGCTTAGGCGGGATGCTCGGTCTATTCAGTGTGCCGATCGCTCGTCGCTGGTATTGGCGAGACTAGATCAAATCTACGGAGGGTGGGCATTGCCCACCTTACAAGATGGGTTTTCGGATGGGGTTTCAGTGATGAAACTTAACGGTACTCGATCGAGTCTAGAATCAAGGGCTTTATGTAGGTAAACTTAAAATGAATTGTGGGATGAGTGTCCATGTCCTACGGACACGCTTCGCGAACACCTGCCCGGACGGGCAAGATGCCCATCCCACAAGAGGTGTAATTCACTCTGTCTGAACACGCTGGTTACTGCTATATTGTAAAGTCTCTAGATAGTCGTTCTGGTTGCCGCCTATGGTCGCATCAAACCAAATCGCAACTGTTCAGATTCGAGCCGTTGTTACACCGCAAGAGACGGAACGTTTTCTGGATGTTCCATCTAGGGTTTATGCCAATGATCCTTATTGGGTTCCACCGTTGCGGAGTAGCATCGCCAAGCAACTTGCCTCAGAAAATCCATTCCGCCAATATGGCAGGCTGCAACAGTTTATTGCCTTCAATTTCAACAATGAACCTGTCGGACGGATCGTGGCGGCAGTGAACGATCGCCTCGTCCAACGCGAAGGGCGATCGATCGGCGTGTTTGGTTACTTCGAGTGTATTGAAGACTTCACAGTTGCGAAAGCGTTGCTGGATGCTGCCTGCCAGTGGTTACGCGACCAAGGGATGACGGTTGTACGCGGTCCGATCGACCTCTCCACTCACAACAACTGTCTCTTGCTAGTAGAGGGATTCAACTCACCCTATGTGATGATGCCCTACAATCCGCCCTATTATCCGCAATTCCTGGAACAGGACGGTTGGCAAAAGGCGAAAGATGCCTATGCATATGATTTGCCACTCGATCGACCTCTGCCTCCGGAATACGAAAAGGGCTATCGCATCGCCAGCAAATCCGGGGTTGAGTTCCGGCAAATCCAGCTTAAAGGCGAAGGATTTCAGCAAGATGTCCGCCGTTTCTATCAGTTGTTCACCAAGGCTTTCTCGAATAATTGGAGTTCGTCCCCCCGCACTGAAGAGGAATTTCTGGAGGAAGCCGTATCGCTGCAAACGCTCGTTGATCCGGAGATCTTTTGGATCGCGGAATACAACGATGAAATGATCGGCTTCTTCATGGCACTTCCAGATTACAACATTGCTCTCAAGCATGTGAACGGCAAGCTGAACTGGCTCGGCATTCTCAAGTTCCTTTGGTATCGTCGTCAAATTGATACGGCTCGTGTGATCGCTATCTGCTCGCTGCCAGAACATCGCCGTCGCATGGTTCCGCTTGCCTTGATTTATCTGGGGATGCGAGGAGGCACTCAAAAACGCCGTCCCTACCGCAAAGCTGAACTGTCCTGGGTCTACGAGGATAACCTCCCTTCCCGTAAGGTGATCGAAGCAACGGGCGCAACGATTTACAAAACCTTGCGGATCTACGAGAAATCACTCACTTAGAGCCTATCCCAAAACCCATCCTGTAGGGTGGGCACTGCCCGCTTTACTTTTGCCTTTTACGGAGTTTGAATGAAAGCATTAGTAACAGGGGCAAATGGATTTACAGGGTCGCATTTGGTGAAAACCCTGGAGCAACAAGGACATACGGTCGTAGGATTGGTGCGGAAATCCAGTAATTTGTCTCGCTTGAAAGAGTGTCATGTGCAACTCGTGTATGGCGATATTACCGATCGCGCTGCTCTCAAAACCGCGATGCAGGGAGTTGATACTGTTTTCCATACTGCCGCCTACGTGGAATTGGGATTGGTCAATGCGGCAGAAATGGAACGGATTAATGTCGAGGGAACTCGCGCTGTGTTAGAGATAGCTTTAGCTACCGGAATGTCTAAACTAGTCTATTGCAGCACGATCGGCATTTATGGCGATACGCAGGGGCGTGTCATCAACGAAACCTTTCAGCGAGAGCAAAACGATTTTTCATCCGCTTACGATTCCACCAAATACAATGCTCAGCAATTGGTGAATCAAGCGGTTGCGGAAGGGTTGGCTGTCGTGAGTATTATGCCCTCCGGGATTTTTGGCTCCGATGATCCCCACTTTGGTTCTGTGATTGAGAACTACTTGAAGGGTAGGCTGAAAGTTTGGGCAGGAGGGGAGCGGATCACCGGCATTGTCCATGTGGATGATCTGGTTGATGCCATGATTCTTGCCGCCGAGAAAGCCGCTCCTGGCTCTCATTACATCATCTCTACCGGAGACTTGAGTACTCGTGAGATGTTTGAGTTCTCAGCCAAGAAACAGGCGTTCCGGTGCCTCTAGAAATTCCTCAGCCTCTGGTTCGAGTGATAGGTAATCTTTTAGATGGGATTGGACGAGTCTTCTCCTGGAATCCGCCGATCAGCCGCGAACGAGTTCATTATTTGTACGATCGCTGTGTTCGTGTGGATGGCAGCAAGGCGCGTCAGGAGTTGGGATGGAACCCACGATCGGTAGAACAAACCTTGCGCGATTGCTTAAAAAGAGACTAATTTACATTCGCAAAAGATTTGAGTCAGGATCTAAGAACAGAAGGCTTCACATTCAGTCTCAGCTTTTTTCTAGCTTTTTCTAGTTCGTCGAACTCACGTTGTTTTAATATTAGGGGTAGAGCATCGGCATTGAACTAGTTCCAGAAGGAAATCATAACCTGTATTAAATTGTTAACAGTTGCAAAGACTCGATTTTTTAAGGATAAGGTATTAGGAGATTTCCAGCAAAGAATCTACCAATTCGTAGGATGGGCAAAGGGTCTTACCCGTGCCCATCGTCAGCCAGAATCATGGATGGGCACGGATGCCTTTGCCCATCCTACGCAGGTATTTTATC
>JAAUSF010000111.1 GCA_012033255.1 Cyanobacteria bacterium RU_5_0 | reverse complement strand
GATCTCATTTACCCACCCGCAGGACCTTCTTCGATGATTTGCGGGCGTTAACCCGGTACATGTATTTCGACAGTTGGGATCATCTGCTTACCTTCATGCTGCAAGGGCTAGAGCTAGACATCCCGCCGAATACCAGCTAAATTTCCATACTGAGAATTGCTGGGACAGAACCCTTCACTCGTTCAAAAAAGCGATAACATAAACTCAAAATCTCCCAAAATTGGGAGATTCAAGGAACGAATGCAGAACGTTTGATCAGCTGTTCCACATTTATTTTGCTAAGCTCAGTCAACATCACTTGCATCAGGGATTCGGAGTCACGAGGGCAGATCTGGAATGCTGTTGTCTCGACTTGAGGTAGAGCTTATGGAGATAAGAGATTTTTGGTGGACATCATGGAAACTTCAGTCAGTGAACGAATCATCACAGTGGTACTCACGCTGATTACAATCGGCTCAGTTGCCGGACTGACCTATTTCCTAGTCACTGCTGAGACAGTTGGTATGTCTATGCCGCATATCGTGATAGACCAGCAGATTTAGGAATATCAGGGTGAGTGCATATGGAGCATCGGAGTCTTCCAGATGCTATGGCAGTAGCCAGCGTGGTTAGGACATTGCCCAAGGCTGAAAGGCAAACGGTCAATCAATCCTGACTCAGCACTCAGTCCTCAGAACTCAGCACTTAGCTATAGAAGTTTCGCATTTTCCACCCTTCATTCTCTCACTCCATCCATTATTAGCCCTCTTACCTCCATCTGAACCTCCCGCATATTGCAATTCCGTGTGATTGGATGATCCCATAGAGTAAGCGTTTCGCTGGTATTAGGTTAGAGCAAGTGTGTGTCGAAAGTATTCAAAACTGCTTTTGAATACTTTTATCGGCTACAGGTGTAGATAAAACAATTGAGACTTCTACCGATCCAAGTTGGAAGAATTTTTCCATCATCGCTTCCAGGTGTTGCATCGATGGCAAAACAACTTTCAAAATGTAGTATTCGTTTCCAACTACTCGATGCGCCTCAATGATTTCCGGGAGAGCGATCGCCAGATCTCGCAGTTTTTGACAGTGTTCAACATTCACCCGCAGCTTAAAAAACGCCATCACCGGCAACCCAACTTTCTCCCGATTGAGTTTGATGCTGTAGCCCTGAATAATGCCCTCATCTTCCAGTTTATGAACACGTTCCGCGATCGCCGTTCCCGTTAACCCAATCCGTTGACCGAGTTCTTTAAATGAGATCCGTGCTTCCATCTGAAGGATCAATAAAATCTGCCAATCTACTTCATCCAAATTTGCGACGGCTCCCATACTGACCTCTTCGACAGCACTCTATGATGACGCTATTTTAGCCGATCAAGCATTTTCTTGAAATCACTTCATTTTATCAAGCGATATATCTGAATTTTCTTTGATTGTAGGGCAAAATGGCTAAAATAGCTGACTTTTTATCTGTATTTTAAGTTGAGTTTCGCTTACGCTAAAGAAGTTGGTGGTTTCTCAGGACTCTTCAGGAGGCAAGCTAGTGGAACTGGGATTAAGCAATAAAGTTGTGCTTGTGACAGGTGCCAGCAAAGGCTTAGGGGCAGCGATCGCAATTGCTTTTGGCAGAGAAGGCAGTAATCTCATCTTGGTAGCGCGAACCCAAACAGAACTGGATCAAGTTGCGGCAGAAGCTCAGAAAAAAGGAGCAGCAGAGGTGTTGGCGATCGCCGCCGATCTGACCCAAACTGATGCGATCGATCGGGTCGTTTCGGAAGCCATCAATCGATTTGGCACAATCCATGTGTTAGTCAATAATGCTGGTGTTTTAGGAAACTTTTTACCCTTTGAAGAATTAACAGACGACGAGTGGTTTCAAGTATTCAATCTCAACCTCTTTTCTGTGGTGAAACTGACTCGTGCAGTTGTACCTTATATGGTTCAGCAAAAGTGGGGGCGAATCATCAACATGTCTTCCGAAAGTGGTTTACAACCCGATGCAGCAATGTCTCACTATAGTGCCACGAAAGCAGCACTATTGAATCTCACCAAAAGTTTGTCTAAAGAATATGGGCAACACGGCGTTTTGGTGAACAGCGTCTCACCCGCCTTTATCAAAACGCCAATGGTGGAGGCAATGCTAAAGCAGATTGCTCAAGAAAAGAATTTTAGTGTTCAAGATGCTGAAGCGTATTTCCTGAAAGAAAACCGTCCTCATATCGAGCTAAAACGAGGCGGGAATTCTTCTGAAGTGGCAGCAGCCGTTGTATTTCTGGCTTCTGAAACGGCCTCTTTCATTGTGGGTACGAATCTGCGGGTTGACGGTGGTTCGGTTGCCAGCATCTAGAGAGCCATCATTCACACACAATGGAGAGTATTTATGACAATCCAACCGTCAAAAGTTTGGTTCATTACGGGCTGTTCAACCGGGTTTGGACGGGCTTTAACAGAAGCAGTGCTAGAACAGGGTGAAATAGTTGTTGCGACTGCTCGTAAACCTCAGCAGTTAAAAAATTTGGTGCAACAATATGGTGTTGGGCAAAGCCCTGCCATAGGCGATCGCATCCTGGTGTTAGCTCTGGATGTAACGCAATCTTCTGACATACAAGCGGCTGTGAATCAAGCCATTGCCACCTTTGGACGAATTGATGTGCTGGTGAATAACGCTGGATACGGCGTATTTGGAGCAGTAGAAGAAGTGAGCGATGTCGATATAAGACGACAGTTTGAAACCAATGTGTATGGGGCGCTGAATGTGACTCGTGCCGTTTTACCTCATTTGCGTCGCCAACGTTCAGGGCATATTCTCAATATTTCTTCTAGCGGTGGCTTCGTTGGGTTTCCGGGGGCTGGCATTTACTGCGCTTCCAAATTTGCCCTGGAGGGCTGGTCAGAAGCGTTGGCAAAAGAAGTTGCTCCGCTGGGGATTCACGTCACGATCGTCGAACCTGGTGCTTTCCGAACCGCATTTAATGGCACGTTGGTTGTCCCTCACCAAGCCATTGAGGACTACGCCACTACCAGCGGTCAGATGCTTCAGTGGTTGCATCAGATGGATGGTCAGCAACCCGGTGATCCTAAGAAGGCAGCAACCGCAATGATTCAAGTTGTGAATCACTCTAACCCTCCCTTGCGGCTGGTGTTAGGGGCAGATGTGCTGGAGGTCGTTCATGCCAAATTGGAGGCTGTAGCGGCTGATTTAGCGGAGTGGAGGCATGTTTCGGTCAACACTGTTTTTGAAGGTGCAGCAGTGAGTGCCATTGGGGGCTAAAACTCCGTATTCAAACGGCATTTGCCGTTCAGTTTGATGGCAGAGGCGGAAACTGGCAGTTGACCATTTTCCTGAAAACTACTGTGAGACGATCGCCCAGAGTGCCAGAGTTGGAGAAAAAATGGCGTACCTTTCGCATGAACCGCATCTACGACTTGTTTCCAGGCTTGCGCCTGTTCCTCTGAGTAAATTCCAGGGCTGTTCAGCCAACCATTCGCTTGTTTCGAGATTGCAGTTGCTTCGGCAATGATTAACCCGACTGAAGCCCGTTGAGCATAATATTCTGCCATCAAAGCGTTGGGTATCCGCTCCTTGCCTGCCCGACCGCGAGTCAAAGGAGCCATTGCCGCGCGGTTCTTGAGGGGCAACCCTGCCAAATCAAAGGGACTCAGTAGAGTTGTCGCAAGTGTTTGAGTTGTCATGCGTTTTTATTGTAAAATTGCCGTTTGAGCCACACTCGGACTTCTGATTCAGAGTCAAAAACACCCGATCGTTGCGTTCTTGGGTTGTAGGCATACCACCAAATTTGACCATTGCGATCGGTGCGTTGCCAAATTTGGATCTCACGAGATTCTATGAAGAGAACAGCGAAGATCTTGCCGAGTTTGCCGAGCCACGCTAGCTCCGGTTGAAATAGCCATCTTAGAGGGTTCTTGGCAACGGCAAACCTACGAGCAGATTGCTGATGCTACTCATTATTCCGTCAACTATCTAAAGTTGGATGTGGGTCCTAAATTATGGAAACTCCTGTCTCAAGCTTTAGGTGAAACGGTCAGTAAGACGACGATTCAGGCAGCCTTGGAACGGCAGTGGCGACGCAATCAGAATGCAGCACCAGGCAATGGTAGAGCAGAGCAGAACCAGAGGGCAGTTTCTTCCCTTACGGACTGGGGCGAAGCGATCGATGCCTCTATCTTCTACGGACGCACTCCAGAACTAGAAACGTTAATGCAGTGGATTGTGCAGGAACACTGTCGGTTAGTGACGTTATTAGGCATGGGAGGGATTGGTAAGAGTTCTCTAGCTAGATGGGACAATTCTCGCCAGTGGCAGTCATGATTACACGATCAAGCTATGGGATGTCCACACCGGATGCCTCTTGAAAACCCTGGAGGGACATAGCAATTGGATATGGGGAATAAGCTTTAGCCCGGATGGTGCGATCCTCGCCAGTGGTAGTTGCGATCGTAACCTCCGATTATGGGATGTCCACACCGGGAACCTCTTAAAAGCGGTAGAGGCGCACGATAATAGCATCACATCAGTCAGCTTTAGCCCAACCTGTAATCTAGTTGCTAGTTGTAGCCGGGATCAAACGATGAAACTGTGGGATGCAACCACTGGAGAACTCGTCCAGGCATTTCCAAAACAAATGCACGAGTTAGAAGCGATCGCCTGGAGTCCAGATGGTTTGCTGATCGGAGAAGGGAGTGCTGACCACACCATCAAGCTCTGGAACGCTCAGACAGGCAAGCTCCTACAAACGCTTGAGGGACATCACAATTGGGTTCGATCGCTCGCGTTTCATCCCCACAGACCCTTACTTGCCAGTGGCAGCTTTGACTGTACGGTTAAGCTTTGGGACATTTCTGAACTACACACCTCTGACAATCACTCTGGGCAATTGTGCAAGACTCTACAGGGACATACGGGTTGGGTCGTATCGATCGCATTTAGTCCTGATGGTGAGATCCTTGCCAGTGCCAGTATCGATGGAACGGTTCGGTTTTGGAATATTGAGACAGGAGAATGCCTCACTGTGTTAAGGGTCGATCGCCCCTGCGAAGGACTGAACATCACCGGAGCCACGGGTATCACAGAAGCTTCAAAAGCGACTTTGTGTGTTCTGGGCGCTCTAGTTGACAAGATAACGGCGGAGAACTGAAAGTTAGCCATCTGCAAAGGTTATCGGCAGCCGCTGTGGGTGGGTGGGTAGATGAGTGGATGGGTGGCTTATGCAAGGGGAAACGGCTGTAATGATTGACAAACCAGTAGAAATGTAGCTTTTGAATAGGAAACGATCGCCTAAACCGTGCGTGGGTTACAATCTGCTCGATTTTCTCTGGTTCACTTGGGGCAGATATCGCTGATATCCCCATCAACTCCGAGCTAGATTAGATCTAGGAGAATGGATTATGATGCCTAGATGCTTCCTGCCTCGCGTTTTGGATGGAAAGGGTTGTATGAATGGATGGACTCGTTTTCTAAAATCAATCAAGCGGAAAGAGCGCATTTCTAACTTCATCCTGACAGTTGGGATTGTGGATGTTGTTATGGGCGGAGTTGATAGTCGCTGGTCGCTGATGGCAGTTGGCTTGGGGACAGTAGGAGCCGCGATCGTCCTCCGATGGTGGTTGACGCAATCCCAACCGATAGAATCGCTGGACAGACCTCCAATTCGCTACTTACCAGAGCGATCGTCTCGTCCATCATTACCAACGCTGACTTCTTCACGGAAGAATGGGGAGTAATCTTTAGGGTGTAATAAGCAGGGTTGAAGAGTGGGTGGCATATGGTGACTAATCTAGTTGACGAAGCGGGAGTGCTGAAAATTGGTGAGGTGGCGATCGAAAGTGGGTTGCCTGTTAAAACAATTCGCTATTACGACGAGATTGGGCTATTAACGCCAACGGTAGAGCGATCGCGGTCTTCTCACTATCGCTTATTTAAGCCAGAAGTATTAAATCGATTAGCATTTATCAAACGGGCACAATCGTTAGGGCTGAGTTTGAATGAAATTCAGCAGATTTTGGATATCCACGATCAAGGACAGTTGCCCTGCGGCGAGGTCAAGCAACATCTAGAGGTAAAGGTAGTCGAGATTGCTGAACAAATTGAGGCGCTGAAAACATTGAAGTCTGAACTTCAGGGCATTCTTTCGGGATGGCAAGAATCCCCGCCGCAAAACCTGATCGAGCGATCGATTTGCCCCAATCTTCAGGCTGTGGAGAGCAGGATGTATAGCCGTAGTCAGTTAGGTTAGGACATGCGACATTTTTGTGGGGCGGCGAAGCCGCCCCACAAAAATGTCCTAACCACTATGACTATGGCTATAACAGGTGAAAAATGATGGAACTGTTGGCATCCGGGGTAGCAAGTTTATTCGTGTTTGTGTTAGGAGCCTCAATCGGCAGTTTCTTGAACGTGGTAATATATCGACTCCCTGCCGGATTGTCACTGCTCTATCCACCGTCTCGCTGTCCTCAATGCCTGCGGCGGCTAAAACGTTATGACAATGTGCCCATTTTGGGATGGATTTGGCTACGGGGACGCTGTCGCTCTTGTCGCAACCCAATTTCAGTCCGCTATCCTCTAGTAGAAGCGGCAACTGGGATTTTGTTTTTGCTGGTATTTTGGGTGTTTAACTTACCATTGCCCGCTTTAGGATACTGGGCATTTTTTAGCTGGCTCCTCACCCTATCGCTGATTGACCTCGATACGATGACATTGCCCAATTCGCTCACTCAATCTGGATTAGTCCTAGGGTTGGTGTTTCAAATGGCGATCGGCTGGACTATTCAGGCTAATTTAACAGGCGCGATCGCCCAGTTGATGATGGGGATTTTGGGTGCCGTCATTGGGATTTGGGTATTCGATTTGATTACAATTATGGGTTCGATCGTTTTCGGTCAAACCGCGATGGGCGGTGGTGATGCCAAACTCGCCGCGATGATGGGAGCGTGGTTGGGCTGGAAGTATCTGCTGTTGGCAGGATTTGTAGCCTGTACGATCGGCGCTCTCATTGGCGGCGGCGGCATTGCACTTGGCTTATTGAATCGTCGTCAGCCGATGCCGTTTGGTCCATTTTTGGCACTGGGCGCTGTTCTCAGCGCATTTTTCGGTGAAGCGATGCTGGCTTGGTATATGCGCGTATTCTTCCCAACTCTGTGAGCTATGCTTACGACAGTAGTGCCATTTGGTAAAGGGCAAAGAAAGATGCCTGAAACTGGTAGGTCAATGCTGCAAGCACTCTTTTGATGATCTGTGAGCATTAACTCGTTCCCTCTGTTTTGACGGTTGGGATCGCACAGACAAGCTTTCGACGGTCGGTTTCAACGCAGTGTTAGGTTGCAAACTGTTTGCGAAACTTTGCTTGTGAAGATGTTCTGGTACGGAGAACAGATTGCCGCTCCCTAGATCCCTTGCCCAGAGATAAATTGATCTCCAAGCCACCAGTTATAGCGATAGCCCTATTGGTTAGGACATTTTTGTGGGGCGGCGAAGCCGCCCCACAAAAATGTCCCTATCCTAACTTAGCTGACTACAGCTATATCATCATAGTCGTAGATGTTCAACCGTTCACCAGCACCGTTAAAAGAGCCTCTAACTTGTGCTAGAAAGCACGGTACATCTAAGGCATTTTAAGGGCAGACATGTTAGAGGGCAGACTCACGTGTCTGCCCCGACCGATTGCAAAATCACCAAAAAATTTACAGGTGGAATTATTTCTTTGAATAGAACAACAGTTATTTAGGTTGTGATGCTGTACTGAGCTTAATCGAGGGAATCTGATGGGGTGTGAGATTTCGGTTTCACTGCGGTTAATAATTCAGGACTAATGTACTATTTCATTCGATCGCGCTACGATAAAGGATTGATGCAGTTCTACTCTCATCTCAGACTCGCATTGAGCTTGAAACTGACGATAGAATTGTTAAGAACTATGTCGCTGTTCCCTCAGCCCCCGGTTGCCCATGTCCCAGCGTGATGCCACTGAAGCAAGTTCTCAGATCTCAGTGTTGAGTGCTGAGGTAGAGGAAAACAACTCAACGCCCAACGCTCGAAATTCAACGCCCAACGCTCAACCCTTGCCCAAGCCCTCGCAAAACACGATTCGGGTTCGGGGCGCAAGACAGCATAACCTCAAGAATATTGATCTAGAACTGCCCCGCGATCGCCTCATCGTGTTCACGGGCGTATCGGGTTCTGGCAAATCTTCGCTTGCCTTCGATACGATCTTTGCTGAAGGGCAACGACGCTATGTTGAATCGTTGAGTGCCTATGCGCGTCAATTTTTGGGACAGGTAGATAAGCCGGATGTCGATGCGATCGAAGGGTTAAGTCCTGCTATCTCTATCGATCAGAAATCTACTTCTCATAACCCGCGATCGACCGTTGGCACTGTCACCGAAATTTATGACTATCTGCGGTTGCTGTATGGACGCGCCGGAGAGCCACACTGCCCGCATTGTGATCGTTCCATAGTTCCGCAAACGATCGATCAGATGGTCGATCGGATTATGGAATTACCCGATCGAACGCGCTTTCAAATTTTAGCTCCGGTAGTGCGCGGCAAGAAGGGAACGCACAAGAAATTGCTCTCTAGCCTTGCCTCAGAAGGATTTGTGCGGGTGCGGGTCGATCGAGACGTGCGAGAATTGTCAGATTCGATTGAATTGGACAAAAATCAGCTTCATCACATTGAAATTGTCGTCGATCGGCTCGTCAAGAAAGATGGCATTCAGGAACGGCTAGTCGATTCGCTGGCAACCTGTTTGAAGCGATCGGAAGGCATCGCCATGATTGACGCGACATTGCCCGAAACCAGTACCGTTGTCTCATTGAATCCTGACCTCCAACTTGCCGTCTTGCCTTCAATGGCAGCCGAGCCTGCCGGACGCTATGGTAAATCGGAGGATGAACTAGACCGAAATGCGCTGGAACTAGTGTTTTCAGAAAACTTTGCCTGTCCAGAACATGGGGCCGTAATGGAGGAATTGTCGCCTCGGTTATTCTCCTTTAACTCGCCCTATGGCGCATGTCCCAATTGCCACGGGTTGGGCAGTCTACGGACATTTTCAGCCGAGTTAGTGGTGCCTGATCTCACCTTGCCCGTGTATGCGCGATCGCACCGTGGTCAGAGAAAGATAACACTTACTATTTTTCGCTGCTTTATAGCGTCGGGCAAGCCTTTGGCTTCGAGATTCAAACGCCTTGGAATCAACTCACCCCTGATCAACAAAAGGTGATTCTACAGGGTTCTGATGAAAAGATTTACATTGAATCAGATTCTCGGTATCGCGACAATAAAGGCTACCATCGCTGCTATGAAGGCGTTTTGCCAATGCTAGAGCGGCAATATAAAGAAACAACATCGGAACTGTATAAGCAAAAATTAGAGCAATATTTGGTCGATCAGCCTTGTGATGTGTGTAAAGGCGATCGACTCAAACCTGAATCTCTCTCTGTTCGCATGGGGCAATATCGGATTAAAGACCTCACGAGTGTTTCCATTCGAGAATGCCTCAACCGCGTCAACAGTTTGCAACTCACATCTCGGCAAGCCCAAATTGGAGATCTTGTTCTGCGGGAAATTAAAGCACGATTGCAATTTCTCCTGGACGTAGGCTTAGATTATCTGACGCTCGATCGCACGGCAATGACGTTATCCGGTGGTGAAGCACAACGCATCCGGTTGGCAACCCAAATTGGCTCAGGACTGACCGGAGTGCTATACGTGCTCGATGAACCCAGCATCGGACTGCATCAGCGAGACAACGATCGTCTGCTCAACACGCTCACTCGACTCCGCGATCTGGGTAATACGCTGATCGTGGTGGAACATGATGAAGACACGATTCGAGCCGCCGATTATCTAGTTGATATTGGTCCCGGCGCAGGCATTCATGGTGGGCAGATCGTGGCTCAAGGTGCTTTAGAAGATCTGCTTCGGGCAGAACACTCCCTAACGGGTGCCTATTTGTCAAGTCGGCGCGTCATCCAAACGCCATCTGAACGACGAGAAGGAAATGGACGATCGCTCATTATTTACAATGCTCACCGAAACAACCTTAAACATCTTGATATTGAAATTCCATTGGGCAAACTCGTCTGCGTCACGGGTGTATCGGGTTCTGGCAAATCAACTCTCGTGAATGAACTGCTTTATCCGGCATTACAGCATCACTTCGGACACAAAGTTCCCCATCCAAAGGAGATCAATGAGATCCAGGGATTAAGTGCATTAGATAAAGTGATTGTGATTGATCAATCCCCGATCGGACGCACCCCTCGCTCCAATCCGGCAACCTACACTGGAGTATTCGACGTGATTCGAGATTTGTTTGCAGAAACGATCGAAGCGAAAGCGAGAGGATACAAACCAGGACAATTTTCATTCAATGTTAAAGGAGGACGTTGTGAAGCCTGTAGCGGTCAAGGTGTGAACGTGATCGAGATGAATTTCTTACCCGATGTTTACGTGCAATGCGAAGTCTGTAAAGGCGCAAGATACAATCGCGAAACATTGCAAGTGAAATATAAAGGTAAATCTATTTCAGATGTCCTGAACATGACTGCCGAAGAAGCTCTAGTCTTCTTTGAAAATATTCCTAAAGCGGCCTCTCGATTGCAGACAATGGTTGATGTCGGGCTTGGTTATGTGCGCCTCGGACAAACGGCTCCCACGCTATCGGGCGGTGAAGCGCAACGCTTAAAACTTGCTTCTGAACTGTCTCGTCGTGCCACTGGAAAAACACTTTATTTAATCGATGAACCCACCACAGGATTATCGTTTTATGATGTTCATAAGCTGTTAGACGTGTTACAACGACTCGCCAACATGGGCAATTCCATCCTGGTCATTGAACACAATTTAGACGTGATTCGCTGCTCTGATTGGGTAATTGATTTGGGTCCAGAAGGGGGCGATCGGGGCGGCGAGATTGTAGCGATCGGGACACCAGAAGACGTAGCCGAGAATGAGCGATCGTATACGGGACGATATCTCAAGCAAGTTTTAGCAAAGCATCCACCTGTGAGGGATGAAGGATGAAGGATTATGGCTCTGATTACCAAACCCAGGCTTAATTTTGATCAGTTCCTTGATCAGTATCCAGATGGTAAAGGGATGTATGAACTGGTGGATGGTGAAATTGTCGAAATGAGAGCAATCCGATGGCATGATGACATTGCAGACTTTCTCTGTAGACAATTCAACTCAGAAGTCGATCGCCTGAACTTGAATGATCGAGTGACAGGTCGTCTCCCTGGCAGTCGATCGAATTTTAGCCGTGTAAACTTGTTGAGTAGGGTATTTTTGCAATCCTATGCCCCATTCAAAATCCGGCGATCGATATATAGGGTAGCCAATGTTGGAGGGCACCAAACTCAAAGTCCCCCAGAATTAGGGGATTCAGGGGACGAATACAGAACGTTTAGGAGATTTCCGACAGATAAAATACCTGCGTAGGATGGGCAAAGGCATCCGTGCCCATCCATTATTCTGGCTGACGATGGGCACGGGTAAGACCCTTTGCCATCCTACGAATTGGTAGATTCTTTGCTGGAAATCTCCTAAGTTTTAGGTGCAACTGGATACATGACTCGAATAGGGTGACTGTGTTCTTGACATTTCTATATATAAAACGAAACAGTTGCGTATTATAAGTTTCCCCATCCCTTCATGGATGCGCTGGATGACTCTGCAACCAGGTTATATCCCCACTTCCTGATCTGCCAGAATTTAGCCGTATTTGAATGATTTGAGGTTGCTCGATCGCATCCTCGTAGGGGGATGGGAGGATGGGGTCTCCCTCGATCGCCACCATGTTTTTGTCCTGACCTTTGCCTCGATCGGGTGAAGAGGAGTATAACCTGGACTATCTAAACGAAGTACCGGACTTCACGAGTTTCAGGGGCAATCTTCCTAACCTCACTTCTCTTGTGGCTAATATACCCTTCCGCAAAATTCTGGGGCTGAATCAGCAGACCTATCAACGGCTCAAGCTGTCGCTAAGCTTGAATCTGCGTCGTCAGATTTTTGTGGCAGTTTGCGATGATTTGGTTTTGCGCGATCGCCTCGCCGCCCAACTCCAAACAGACATCAACAAATCTGTCGCGTCAGACGCTCCTTCACCCCCACCCGCCACTCCCCAGAGTTACCCACGTCTTGTTAGCCTTCAACTGGCGCTTGATGACCCCAACCCCCTGATTCAGGTTGCCCGATGGCTGACCCAAAATCCGCCGCCGAGCGTGGGAGGACGCCAGACAACAATGCCAGCGTTCCAAATTTTAGGATCAGAGCTTCTAACGCGGCAGTCTGCATCAGTTCAGCGCCTCTTCTTCACCCACCTTCAGGCGATCGAGCGCAACCTGCCTCTGTTAGATTCCGGTCTGTTGATCTGGATGACACAGCCCTGGTTTCATGCGCTGCCTCAATCGGCTCCGGAGTTCTGGCGTTGTCGGACAGGCGTGTTTGAGTTCATCGGTGATCCAACGCCGCTCATTGCCACTTCCCCAGAGTGGATTGGGGCACAGTTGCCTCAAACAGAAACTCCATCATCAGCGTCTCCAGTGGCTCTGAGCGCAGAATTGCCTGCTGAACCGATCGATACCGAACTTTCCGATTCTGATATTTCTGATATAGAAATTCCGCTAGAGCTTCCATCTGACCTTCCACCCGACGAAACTCCATCCGAACTTCCGTTTGAACCTGTACTTGAAACTGAAGAAGAGGGTTTAGAAAATCCGTTTGAATCTGAGTCTGAGTCTGAGGCTGAAGAGGAAAGCTCAGAGAATCCGTGGTTGTCTCTGGCAGACGATCTAGTGCATTGGTATGAAGCCCCAGACGAGGCTCCGTTGAATGGCGATCGCTCCTTAGAGCCTGTTGATCAAGGTTTAAGCGACGAAGCCGCCAGCAACGGTAATGGCTCGAATAATGGAGTTCTACACCTTCCGCCTACCAACGATTCCAGCAGCATTCCTGAGCCTGGAGAGACAGAAGATATAGATGATTTATCAGCGAATGCTCCTCCATCTCTACCGCCACCCGAAAAGCCGCAATCTCCCCCGGATGGAGAGACAATCGCCAGGGTTTCCCCGAAAGCCAAACTGGTCGATCGATTGCAGTTAAATGGTGCTTCAATCACTCCAGTTAAACAGCAAGAAACGCCTGCGTCTACATCTGTATCTGCGTCTGCGTCTATAGCTGCGGCGGCTGAAAGTGGAACTTTAGCAACCCTGCCGATTAAGCTTCCTCAAGAGTTGTTGACACATTCGCAAACAAAGCCCATAATGCAACAGATCGAATTGTTGCATCAGCAGCAGGCTCCACCGACCGTGTTGGCAAATGCATATCGCACGTTGGGGAATTTGTATCGCGATCGGATTGAGCAAGGAGAAGCGACCTCACAGAATTTGACGATCGCGATCCAGGCATATGAACAAGTATTACTCTGGCTTCCAGAATCCTCGCCGCTCTGGGTTGATGTCCTCAATGATTTGGGTAACTTCTATTGGATGCTGTCTCGTGCGATGCCCAATCCTACAGAGGCATTCCCTTACTTACAGCAGGGCGTTCGTGCCTATCAGCTTGCTCTGACTAAAGTAAATCCCCAGACGCAAGCCCACACCTACCCAATGGTGCAAAATAATTTAGGCGCAGCGTATGCCGATTTAGCACGGCATCAAGATCCAGTTCAGCACTTGCAGTTGTCAATACAAGCCTATCGACAGGCGCTCCGTTATCGCCGAGCCGAAACTGATCCCCTGCGCTATGCCTCGACTCAAAATAATCTAGGGACAACCTACTGGAACTTGGCGCAATATCAACAACCAGTCGCGAATTTGAAGCAGGCGATCACTGCCTATTCTGAAGCTCTGCACCACTACAACCCAGAGCAAGAGCCACTCAACTATGCCATGATCCAGAACAACTTGGGGACAGCCTACTGGAACTTGGCACAGCATGAGCGTCCTCAAGATTGGCTGATGCTAGCATTGGCGGCATACCGGATGGCGTTGAAGTATCGCACTCTGGAATTGGCTCCATCGGCTCATGCCGCGACTCAAAATAACCTTGGGACGGCATATTGGCATATTGCTAACCACGCTGAAAGTCCTCAAGATCGGTTGGAGTACTTGAAGCAAGCCGTTACCGCCTACGGAGCTACCTTACTCGCCGCCGATCACATTGCGAAGCGTCAACCCAACGTAGCGTATCCTATTCTCAATTTTGACCTGTTTGCCACTCATAACAATCTGGGACTCGCTCACTATCAGGTTGCGACCGATCTACTCTCCAATTTGGACGCTAATGCCCAAGCTCAACATCTTCAAGCGGCTCTCAAGCATCATGTCACTGCGTTGCAAGGATGGAGCGAGAAACCGGATCTGCGGCAGACTGCTTTCAACTGTGTAGTGCAAACCGTTCGTGCCTTCTACAACCAACTGGGTATATCCGGACAATCGATCGCCCTTTCCATGATTCCGGGGCATTTGATGCCGGAGGTTTTGCCAAAGTTATAAGTTAATGTGCATTTTGGGTTAAGAGGCTTGCCTGAATTTGGGTTTGATTTAAGGCGCGACCAATGAAAACTAGTTTAGTTTGGTGAGGCTCATCTGGATGCCAGGGGCGATCGTAAAAATAATCAAACCGTTTGCCTACACCTTGCAATACCAGTCGCATTGATTTGTTTGGGACGGCTACAAATCCTTTAATTCGATAAATTTCTTGGTGTTCAACCAGGGTTTGTAAATGATTCACCAGGGTTGATGGTTCAAAGGTTTTTTCAGTGAAAATTTGCACAGAATTGATATCATCGTCGTGTTCATGATCGTCTTCTGTGTCATGATGGCTAGGGCGATCGTCTAAATTCTCTTCTACCCTAGCATTAAAGCCCCAAAGCAAGTCAGGGTTGATTTGTCCTTGCTGACAAGGGACAATCTTGACGCTACGGGAGAGTTCTTGCCTGAGCCACTGTTGAATTTTTGTTTGAGTGGGTAAATCGACGCGATCGACCTTTGTTAACAGCACTAGGTCAGCACAGGCAAGTTGGTCTTCAAATAATTCTTCGATCGGCGTTTCATGCTCCAAATTAGGGTCGGCTTGACGTTGGGCTTGCAATGCGTCCAGATCTCCAACCAATTCTCCGGTTGCCAAGGCTTCGCAATCGACAACCGTGATCACGCCATCCACAGTTGCGCCTGTGCGAATTTCGGGCCAACGAAACGCCTGCACAAGCGGTTTCGGGAGTGCTAATCCAGAGGTTTCAATCAAAATACAGTCAATGTGTTCACGTCGCTTCAGGAGTTCTTGCATCGTCGGCAAAAATTCTTCCTGCACGGTGCAACAAAGACATCCGTTTGTCAGTTCAATGATGGTGGTTTCACTGGCATTCTCAGCCTCATCGTCGCAAATTTGGCACGATCGCAGCAGTTCTCCATCAATCCCGACTTCGCCAAATTCATTCACCAGAACAGCGATTCGGCGTCCCTCGTTATTTTGAAGCAGATGGCGCACTAACGTTGTTTTTCCGGCACCCAGAAAACCCGTGATGACTGTGACTGGAATCTTATACATAGACGAACGCCCAGTAATTATCCAAAAATGGCGGAACTTAGGAATGCTGCACCCACTCCGCAGAGAATCAGCCCAACATATCGAAATCCGATCGCATCCGGTTGTTTGAGAATCAGTCTGCCAACGACAAATGCGATCGTTGCTACTCCAAGCTGAATAGCTGTAAATCCAGCTAGATATGCCACAAGAGGTGTCATTTCTGCACCCACGATCGCTTCTCCGTAAGCGTAACCGTGAAACAGACCCGCGATCGCTCCCAAGCCAATCATGATCAGCAAATTGAGGCTGCCTTGCATTGTCAACATCACGCCGAAAATCAGCACAGATGCGGAAATGAACACTTCTGGAGCGGGCAGATCATAGCTGAGAAGATGAATGCCTGCCCCAGCTAAAGCGGCAAACAAAAAGGCAATCGGCAACCAAATTCCCTGCCGTTTGGTGGCAGCAAGTAACCCGATTGCTACGACAAAGGCAAAGTGATCGAAGCCAATGATGGGATGGGCAAGACCCGATAGAAAGCCTTCAAATCCGTTGCGTGGAATAGCTTCACCGAAGGCATGGTGAGCGATCGCTGGCATTGCGGCGAGCAGACTCCCGCCTAACAGACCCACGATCGTTGAATAAAACGAAGCAAAAGTTGGTTGAGACTTCATCTGTACCTCGCAGATGGGTAAGTGGACGGTGCGGTTGGTGGGCATCCTGGCTAAAACTCACAGTTGCGGGACAGCGTCGGACTCACACCGAACTTTCCCCATCGAAACCCAGAAATCTACACATTTGCAAACTTCCGACTCCCGACTCTGATGGCTGATCTCCATCAGAACCAACATTTTTATCCCTATCAACCTACCATGCGATGTGACACAGATTATTTAAGTTTGATGCTATCCATCGCGATCGGTTTAAATCAAGAATTAAACGCTTGATTCCGGAAAAACCGCATAATTTTCCAGCCTCCGCCCTACAGATCCTCAGAAGCCGATCGATCCATGAACGTTCGAGGTCTGTATGATGAGTCGCAAGTGTTCCATTTGGCTATTGCTGCTATTGAACGTAAGCTATTCTGTCCTATCGCAAACAGCAGTTCACTCATTGCCATTTATTAACTTTGGTGTTGCCAATCGTTCAATGCCAATGACGATCGCTCCAAATTGGCAAATCCCTCCAGACACAGGAATGCCAACCCAACGAGTCGGAGGCGGAACCCGTTAGAGTTGACGGTAGTGCAATAGAGCCGTTGTGATGGATGAGAAATTGTGATTTAGCGCCTATTTAGCGCCTGACATGACCGCCGCCACACGCTGCTGAATTTCTTCAGGCGAAAGATTTGGGATTGGGGTTGAGATCGACCAGTGATGCCCAAACGGATCGGCAAATTTACCATAGCGATCGCCCCAGAATGCATCTTCCAGCGGCATAGTCACCGTTGCGCCAGCCTTAACCGCTTGCTCAAACCAAGCATCCGCATCATCGACATCTAAATGAATCGTCACTGGAGAGCCATTCAGAGTGGTGGGAGAAAGGCAGTTTGCATCTGGAAATTCATCATTGAGGAAGATTGAGGCACCGTTAATTTCTACTTCAGCGTGCCAAATACAAGTGCCCTCTGGATTGGGCATCCGATAGATTTCCTTGGCTCCAAAGGCTTCTTTGTAGAAGGCGATCGCGGCGTTAGTATCTCTAACCGTCAAATGGGGTGTAATAGCGGATTTCTGGGAACCAGACGTATCACTTGCCATAACCAAACTCCTTCTGAAGATAGGACTTTAGGAAGCGGAGCAAAGCATCAGGATGGCAGAAACTCAGGTGCAAAAGGGCTACCCGATCGCCTCACTCCCGCCCATTCAGAATAGCATGATTTTGGCAAAATATAGAACAAGAGTACTATAAGTTCTGTAAATGTAAAAAAAATGTAAACACTGCTTTCAAACTCCAGGTAATTGAGCGGGCATTGCCCATCCTACCTGTGATACCGTGATGCTGAACCTTATTTAATCTACCCATCACAACTGTCCAGAATTCTTGTAGGATGAGCATCTTGCCCGTTCAGTTGGGCAAATAAATATTGTTGCTCAACGCGATTTGTATAAAAAAAGAAGCAGGGTAGGCATAAGAGCGCTACCCCACAGCAAACTTACAGCGATTTTCAGGTGAGTAAACCACAATTGCGCGTGGATGGGTGGATGGGTGGATGGGTGGATGGCTTATGCAAGGGGAAACGGCTGTGTCACAGGTAAACTTCCGAGTGAAGCCGATGTTTTAAGTTACCAGAGAGCGCGAATTCCTGAATCATCACTACTACCACCAGTAGTATTATTCTGCCTATCATAGCTAGAACTGTCATTAGAGTCTTGTGCATCAGGAATTGGTTGACTGCCGGGAGTCTGTTCAAACGCTTCACCACCTTCAGCATCAGGGTTCGCTGGATTCACAGAGTTGTTAGAGTCAACACCGCCTTCACCGCCGCCTTCACCCTCATCGGTCGTGTTGCTTTCAGTATCAGGAGTTTCGCTCGGCAGAGGTTGACCGTCAGGAGTCTGTTC
>JAAUSF010000258.1 GCA_012033255.1 Cyanobacteria bacterium RU_5_0 | reverse complement strand
TAAAATACCTGCGTAGGATGGGCAAAGGCATCCGTGCCCATCCATGATTCTGGCTGACGATGGGCACGGGTAAGACCCTTTGCCCATCCTACGAATTGGTAGATTCTTTGCTGGAAATCTCCTAAGTGCAGGGTTTTGAGGATGAATCCACAAAGACGGCTCTACTGTAGTTGCAGTCGTCGTTCCCTTGGTTTGAGAGCATCTAATCTAGAGCTATGGGAGGGACTAAGCTACCAAGTTTGTGAAGACTGCATTGTAAAAGTACAGAGGCGAGGTGATGTGAGTGCCTTAATCCCATTTGAAACCGAGATGAAGATTCAGAAGGCTTTGCAAGCCAGAGAGGGAGGGCAAACAGAAGTAGAAACTCCAGTAGGGTTTGTTGATATACTCGGAAAAATAAAAATTTTAGCCAGGTAGGACATTAACCCTCTCCTCTATGAATCTGACTCGCTTTAGGTCATGCTAGATACGGTTTATCGATCGAGTCTATCGTTTCAGTCAAGTTCAGAGGAAATTGCACAATGACAGCAGGACTAGATCCCGTCAAGGTGATGAAGCAAGAAGTTGGCAAGGCGGCAGCAGAGCGGGTTAAGTCGGGTTCGATCGTGGGATTGGGCACCGGATCAACAACGGCATTCGCAATCCAGTTTTTGGGCGAACGGCTGAAATCGGGCGAACTGATGGATATTAAAGGTGTGCCGACTTCATTTCAGGCATCTGTACTGGCTAAAAAATATGGCATCCCGCTCACCACACTAGATGAGATTGACAAAATTGATATTGCGATCGATGGAGCCGATGAGGTCGATCCACAAAAAAATCTCATCAAAGGCGGCGGAGCAGCTCATACTCGTGAAAAAATTGTTGACTCTCTGGCGGATGTGTTCATTGTCGTGGTCGATAGCTCAAAACTTGTCGATCGCCTCGGCTCAACCTTTCCGCTTCCCGTCGAAGTGTTACCGTTAGCCGTAACTCCGGTGATGAAGGCGATCGAAAGCTTAGGCGGCAAGCCCGAACTGCGAATGGGTGTAAAAAAAGATGGTCCTGTGATCACTGATCAAGGCAACATGGTGTTAGATGTGACGTTTGATGCGATCGATAATCCGGCAGAACTGGAGAAAACACTCAACAATATCCCTGGAGTCCTAGAAAACGGGCTGTTTGTGGGAGTTGCCAACATCGTGCTGATTGGAGAAATTAAAGACGGTCAATCGATCGTGCGAGAAATGTAGACGATGGAGTTATGGGTAATGGAGTAAAAGGGTGATAGGGTGGTGAGGAGACAAGAAAAATTTTTATCCTTCATCTTCACCCTTCACCCTTCTAGTCAAGCTGGCTTGGAAAAGTGATTGAGATGCCTTGCCAGTTGTTTTGTTTTCAGTCCATACTCGATCGCCTCTAACACTCTCACCACCCCTGTCGTGTTTACCATTTCAACACTTTTGCCTGCTCTCTGAGAGGCTTGAACCGCTTTATCGGTAAGCTTATGACTGGTGTAGCCTGTGACGACAAGGACTAAATCGGCGCTAACAATGTGGCTTTCGGCTTGCTCGGCAATTTGAGGTCCGGCTTGAGCCGTACACCAGACGAGAGTGACATTGGAATCTCGTAAGCGATTACGGACTGCCGTTTCGAGGCGATCGTGTCCTCCAAAGATCACCACTTTCCCTTCCAACAGACCGTAGGGATTGGGGCGTTTCTCGGAGACGCGGTGACGAACCCGAGGCTGAACATCGGGGGAACGATCGACTCGCGATCGGTTTTCCAGGGCTTTGTTATAGATAAAAGTTAAAGTCTGCTCATGGCTACCTCGCAATCGGGCAACGGGTCCTTCTTCGCTATGCGTATTAATTTGAGTGATCAGAGCATCTACAATTTCTTCGAGGGCACCGATCGCCTTTAAGTCGTGAACGTAGCCCCGGATGGCGATCGAGGCATCGGTAGCACTGAAAAAATCCTCTTGTTCTGCAATCATCTCAACCAAGTCAGCCCTCAGTCCTTGCCGCCAGCGATTCGTCTGCTCTGTTAATCGTTCATCCAGCAGCCTTTCTTCATTCAAGATCATCTGACGGTCTACCGTCTGAGCCGCCAACAGAGGTGCATTTGCCACCCGTTCTCGCAGGTCTGCTGCTTTCGACTCCAGTTTTTGGCGAGTGACACTATCGACAAAATCCTCAGAGGTTAAATGTGCCAGCATCTCTTCGACTTGGGCGAGAAGTGGTTCTAGACGTTCCCTGATCCGAACTATTTCTTGTTGAATTTGTTCATCCCGTTGCTGCTGCAATCGTTTTTCTTCTAGTTCTATTTTCGCCAACGATAATAAATCCTGGACTGAATTTTCCAAATCATCAAGTTCTGAAATATCCATAAACATTTTTTGGTCAGTAATTTGGACGAGTAATCGGACAGGTAATTGGGAATCTGGACAGCAACTCGCTTTAGAGTGACCCACTCAGTAACGATCGCTGACCAGATGGAGTTTAGTTTAGCTAACTTTAAGCTAACTTTATTATTGCTAGTTTTGTTGAGGGATGAGCTTACTCTAGCAGGACTCAGCCCCAAACAGTTGACTTAATTGGAACCCCATGCAATATCGAAGATTCGGACGTACAGACCTTTCAATGCCAGTTCTTTCTTGCGGTGGTATGCGATACCAATACAAGTGGCAGGATATGCCGGAACGAGAAATCCCACCCGACAATCAGGCAAATCTGGAAGCCACGATTCAGCGATCGTTAGAGGCTGGCATTAATCATATCGAAACTGCCAGGGGCTATGGTACATCAGAGTTACAATTAGGCAAAATTTTGTCTATCCTGCCACGGGAGAAATTGATTGTCCAAACCAAAGTTGCCCCCGTTGATAATGCGAAAGAATTTCAGCAGACGTTTGAAAAATCGTTGTCTAATCTCCAGGTGGACTATGTTGACCTGTTAGGGCTTCATGGAATCAACACACCCGAATTTCTTAACTATAGCACCCGACCCGGAGGCTGTTTAGAGGTAGCACGCAAACTCCAGGAGCAAGGAAAGGTAAGGTTCATCGGCTTTTCCACCCATGCCCCAACCAAGGTGATTTTAGAGGCGATCGAGACGAACCAGTTTGATTACGTTAATTTACATTGGTACTACATTAACCAATCCAATTGGGCAGCGATCGAAGCCGCTACTGAACAAGACATGGGCGTATTCATTATTAGTCCTTCTAACAAAGGCGGAATGCTGTATGAACCATCCCAAAAACTGGTGGATTTATGTTATCCACTCAGTCCGATTGTTTTCAATGATTTGTTTTGCCTTAGTCATCCTCAAGTTCATACGATCAGTATTGGCGCTGCCCGTCCTCAAGATTTTGATGAACATCTTAAAGTGTTGAAACTGCTCGATCGGGCTGATGAAATTTTGCCCCCTATTATTCAGCAGCTAGAGCAAGCCGCGATCGATGCCCTCGGAGAAGAGTGGTTCCGCACTTGGCAGATTGGCTTACCACAACACACTGAAACACCAGGTGGCATCAACATTCCCGTGATCTTATGGTTGCGAAATCTGGCGATCGCGTATGACATGATTGACTATGCTAAGATGCGCTACAACTTACTGACCAATGCAGGTCATTGGTTCCCTGGAGCAAAAGCCGATAACGTGAAAACTCTAGATCTCCGTCAATGCCTTACTAACAGTCCTCATGCCGATAAAATTCCTGAGATCCTAATAGAAGCCGATCGGTTGTTAACAGGAGACGCGGTGAAGCGATTGTCGCAACAGTAAGTGGAGTATGGACATCCATGATTTTGTGAGTGCGATCAACTCAGGCAGAGTTTCAGCCTCTCGTCATAGTTTGATTGTCTCTTAAGGAATAGGAACAAAATAAGACCGGAGAGTTAAGGAGGAGAGTGATAGGCTAAAGGCAACCCTCACCGTTTCCCCTTAATGATGCAATCCTACCCCACTGAGATTGAACAAACCATGCAACGGT